>JAUZQH010000001.1 GCA_030951065.1 Mariprofundus sp.
ATCGTGCCAATGTTGATACAGATGCGATTATCCCCAAGCAGTTTCTGAAAAGTATCAAACGTACCGGTTATGGCCCCTTTCTGTTTGATGAATGGCGCTACGAGGATCATGGCGAGCCAGGCATGGATTGTACAAACCGTCCCAAGCGGGCTGATTTCGTACTTAATCAGTCGTGTTATCAAGGTGCGCAGATCCTGTTGGCACGTGAGAATTTCGGCTGCGGTTCTTCACGCGAACATGCACCATGGGCGATTCTCGACTACGGCTTCAGCTGCGTAATCGCGCCGAGTTTTGCAGATATTTTTTTCAACAACTGTTTCAAAAATGGCATCCTTCCAATTGTGCTGGAAAGACCGGTAATGGATCGGCTGTTCAAAGCATGTGTCGAACAGGAGGGTTACAGACTGGATATCGATCTGGCGCGCCAGACGGTGACTACACCGGCTGGCGAAAGTTTCCACTTTGAAGTCGATGCATTCCGCAAGCATTGCCTGCTTAATGGTCTGGATGATATTGATCTGACACTAATGCAAGCTGATAGTATTCGAAGCTATGAAGATACGCGTCGTCAAAATGCACCCTGGCTGTTTTGAGTGCTGAATACTGAATCACAGACGAGGCAACCGCAGTGTTGTTGCGCCATTGTTATATACCCTTCAGGTGTCCAGCTGTTACGTTATTTCGAAACCTTGTAAATGCCGGTGTCTGAGATCAGGTCGTGCAGCGTCGAACGGTCCTTGCTGAGTAGCATCACCAGCATGCTGAGCGCCGGTATGGTTGCGGCAATAAAAAAGAGGAAATGCCCGGTGTCCTTTGTGATGATGTACCACAGTGTCATTCCCAGCGACAGCCAGGTGATGATGAGTCCGGCAAAGCGCACCGAGGCAGCAATCCATGTGAGTGAATCGCCGGTTTCATTCATGACAACCATCAGCTTCCATGGACGCATGCCGGTTGTTGCACATCCCCTGACCCAGAAGCCGACAAAATAGGCGAAGGAAATCACCAGCAGCAATGCAGCCTTGAGCCAGTGTGGTGCTTCTCCCATATTTTGCTCTACAATAGTCAGCGGTATAAAAGCCAGAAAGCAGAGACCAAACAGAATCAGCCCGTCATATGCACTGGCCAATATGCGAATCAATATGCCTGCTTTTACCCCTTGTAGACGGTTGCCCATGATTTCCCCCAGTTCAAACTCCAACTGATAACAAACAATGCACATAGTGCCAGCACAACGGTTGCGCCGGAAGGCCATTCATAGATATAGGACCAGATGAGTCCGGTGATCGTGCCAAGCAATGAAAATAGTACAGATAATAGCCACAGGCTGAACAGGGAGCGTCCCCAGAACCATGCACAGGCGGCAGGCAGAATCATCAGCCCCGCAGTAAGCACAATGCCGGCCAGTTTGACACACAGAATTACTGTCAATCCGACCAGCCCATATAGCAATAATCTGAGTGACGATACCGGCAGGCCGGATGCATCTGCAGTAACAGCATCGAAAGCTATACTCCACCAGGCTCGTGCAGCCAGAAAAAACAGCACTGGAATAAGGCCGGACATAAAATATAGCCACTTCAGGTCAACCGGTGAAATGGTCAGGATATTACCAAACAGCAAGCCGAACAAATCCACTTCGGCACTATTTGCCGTTGAAATGAGCAGTACGCCGAGGGCCATGCTGCCTGCGAATAATATGCCGGTACCAGCATCTTCGGAAATACCTTTTTTCCTTGGTATCAGTGCTAGCAGTAATGCGATAAGTACGGCAAATACAGTAGCTGTTGGCAATAACGGAAGCGACAGGGTGACAGCCAGCCCTAATCCAGCCAGTGATGCATGTGACACGCCAACCGTCAAAAACGACAGCCGATGCGCCATCACCATCACAGACATGGAGGCTGTGACAATAGCGATAAGTAATGCAGGGGGCAGTGCTTCACGCATCACCGGGCTGGCCAGAAATTCGAGAATGAGGTCATCCATGTTGGCGGTCTTGTGGAAGGTTATGCTCATCGGGGCTGCAGCCAATGCAGCGTGCATCATGTGCCATGATGTGGATATGGTCGCCATACATGGCGCGCCAGACATTGTTCGGGATATCCTCACCTTTCATGGCATGGTGATGAATCTTCCTGTTCAGGCAGGCAACAGAATCCACATGCGAGCTGATGGCGGCAATGTCGTGTTCAACCATAATCACGCTCATGCCGGTGTCATCGCACAACTTGCGCAGTAACTGGAACAGTTTTTCCTGACGTACGCTATCGAGTGCTGCTGAAGGTTCATCCAGCAGTAGCAGGCGGGGTTTTCGCACCAGAGCCCGCGCCAGTCGGGCGCGTTGTCGCTGTCCACCGGAGAGCTGGCGAAAATCGGCATTGGCGAGATGATCCATATCGACCCGTTTCAATGCCTCCCTGATAGCATCACTATGCACGACTCGGCGCCATGGTGTGGCATAGTCCGCCAGCCCCATGGCCACGACATCGCGAATGCGCATGGGCAATCGGGGTGCATGATCATGCAACTGATGCAGAAAACCAATCTGCCTGAGTAGCTTGTGGCGACTGAAACGGGTGAGGCAACGACCAAACAAGTCGATATGGCCACTGTGTGGCGCTGTCAGACCGGCAATGATATTCAGCAGTGTGCTTTTGCCCGCTCCGTTGGGCCCTACTATGCCAAGAAAGTGTCCGGCTTCCAGTTCCAGACTGATATTATCCAGGATCGGCTTGTTAACCGGACCGAAACTGAGGTGGCTGATTTGAACAACGGGTGTTGTCATGGGCTGCCCTGATTGAGTGCGGCATTAATCCGTGCAATATTCCGATACATCAGTTGCGGCCAGGGCAGTCCACAATCGCCCAGAGTATCCAGTGTGATTTGACGGGCGGGGCGAGCCGCGTGTCGCGCCAGCCAGTTCAGTGCCCGGTTGCTATGACTGCTGTCTGCCAATAGCCAGGCATCGGGATGCTGATCAAGTGTTGTCAGTGCGCGTTCAAGCTTATGTGGCCCGTACTCATGACCATGATGTGCAGATTCGAGCACAGTGAGGATCGGCACTCCCATGCTTTGCATCAAGCCTTTCCAGGCAGGGTGTTGCATCAAAATGCCGGATACTTTTGCGGTCGACAATACGGTGTGCCATGCCTGTTCGATTTCACGGGTTTGTTTCAGGGCTTTATTCAGAGATGCCGTAATGGCTTTTGCCTGTCCAGGATGCAGATGAATCAGCTCATCGGCTATGAGAGGGAGGGCTGTACGCACAGCTTTAGGGTTGAGCCACCCATGATCGGTAGCTGGCCAGATGTCCAGAGTGCGAAAATGGTTTGCAGGCAACGGCCAGCCACCATCGTCATAAGAAGCACGAATCAGTAGCTGGGTTCGGTTCAACGCTTCTATTTTGCGCGGCGTTAACTGGAAATGGTGAGGGTCGGCACCGGCTGGTAACAGGCACATCACCTGTGCCTGTTTATCCAGCATGGATACGAGACCGGCCAGTGGCGGCAGGGTGACAGCAATCTCGGTGGCTGAAACATATAATGGTGCCGACATCATCACAGCGACAGCCATGGTCAGTTGTCCGATATTGTAAAAAAGCATACGCATAGGTCCGTATGCTAACATTTCACAGAAAAAGTCCATCCACGTATTTTATGTGAACAGGCCCTGGCATCGTGAGTGATGCAATTCCGATGTACATGCGTTAATCTGTTCTGTGATTTCTTTGACGAAATTCAGCACGGCATGAAACTTGATTAACAGTCAGGTTACAGGGAAACTTTCATTCTTATGATTTCACCGGACTATTTTACATTTCGCTGGCGCTTGTACCAGGCTGTTCTGAACAGGCAGGAGCAACCTGTTGGCTACTGTCATGTGGAGGTGCGGCGGTTGCCTGTTCGTATGTCGGGAGAGGATGCTTTCGAATACGTTCCCTACGCTGTACATCCGGAAATTGAGCGGACTATCTACACATCACTTTGCAAACTTCAGGATTATGCCATTCGCTATATTGTACGGGGAGACAAGGTTTCAGCGCATCAATTGCCACAGATGGATAAAACGATCCACCGAATGGTTGCATATCTGCGCAAGCAAAACCCGAATTTATCACCTGATTTACTTCATCACTGGTGTGCTGATCCGAAGGGGGCGATGGCACTGTTGCAGGTGTGCGAAGTGTTGTGGGAGCAGGCGTGGAGGCAGGGTCGAATAGATGAAGCCCCCTGGTTGCCGGCAGTTAATATATTGTTATTAAAACTGATTCGTCAGAACATCACCGAGCTGCCCGGCGAACATATGGATCAAACCGGAGATGCTATTTTAAATATTC
>JAUZQH010000010.1 GCA_030951065.1 Mariprofundus sp.
AAATCCATCGCCTGAGCCCGCAGGTGGAAGAAATTCTGTATCCGGCCATGGAGGATTTCCAGCTGGATATTGTCATTGGTCAGGGGCCGGCGGCCCGCTCGATCAAGATGGATATCCCCCGCTTTACCCTGATCGGTGCGACCACGCGTGCAGGTTTACTAACCAATCCGCTGCGTGACCGTTTCGGTGTCATTGAACGTCTGGAATTTTATTCGCATTCGGAACTGGCCACGATTGTCAGCCGCTCGGCACGATTGTTGAATATCGATACTGCGGAGAGCGGTTCGGTAGAAATAGCCCGCCGTTCACGCGGCACACCCCGAATAGCGAACAGATTGTTGCGGCGCGTACGCGATTTCGCCGAAGTCGAACATGACGGCAATATCAGCCAGGCTGTTGCCGATGCCTCGCTGCAACGACTGGAAGTCGATCACCTGGGTCTGGATCATCAGGATCGCAAATTATTAACGGTGATTATTGATAAATACAGTGGCGGACCTGTCGGGCTCGATACCCTGGCTGCATCCATTTCAGAAGAGCGCGACACCATTGAAGATGTGCTGGAACCCTATCTGATGCAGGAAGGGCTGATCGCCCGCACGCCGCGCGGTCGCACCGCGACACCGTTGGCCTATGCACATCTGAAACGCACCCTGCCGGGCACTGACAGGCAGGAATCCTTGTTATGACCGCGTTTTTTGAAACCCTGAGTATTCGTGTCTATTACGAAGATACCGATCATGGCGGTGTCGTCTATTATGCCAATTATCTGAAATTCATGGAGCGTGCGCGCAGTGAGTTTTTACGTTCGGCAGGACTGGAACTGGACAGCATCGAGGCTGAATTCGGTGTATTGTTTGCCGTCACCGAAGCCAATATACGCTACCACAAGCCGGCTGTTTTTAATGATCTGCTGACTGTAGAGAGCGGCATTACCCGTTTGCGTGGTGCCCGCATTACATTCCGGCAGCATATCTACAGACAGCAGGGTCATATCCTGTTGACCGACGCCGATATCCATCTGGCCTGTATCGACCGGAATGGCAAGGTCAGCCGCATCCCTGCCCCGATTGCAGACCGTTTAAAAAATCATCTGAATCCATCATAGGAGTTATTCATGCCGCAAGATTTATCCATTCTTCACCTTATCCTGAATGCCGGCATCATTGTGAAGGCCGTACTGGTTCTGCTGATTCTGTTATCAGTGATGAGCTGGGCGGTGATTTTCAATAAATGGCGTTTTTACAGGCGCACGCGCAGTGAGTCGGAATCCTTTTCCAAAGCATTCTGGAGCGGTTCGGACATGGATACCATCCTGGCCGGCATTCCCCAGCAGTATCCTGATTCGCCACTGCCCAATATTTTTCAGTCGGGATATCGTGAGTTCATGCGTATCAGGCGGGAAGCCACCGAAAATGCATCCGGGAAAATCGTTGCCGGCAGCGGTATCGACGGCGTTCGCAGGGCGCTCGATGCAGCCTATTCAAGAGAAATGGAGAAGCTGTCCCGCCATCTGGCATTTCTGGCCACTGTCGGTTCCACATCGCCATTTATCGGCCTGTTCGGCACCGTATGGGGCATTGTCAACGCCTTTCAGGGCATTGCATTGACCAAAAACACATCGCTGATTGCCGTTGCCCCCGGCATTGCCGAAGCTCTGGTCGCTACAGCATTCGGACTGATTGCGGCCATTCCGGCTGTGGTGGCCTACAACAAGTTCTCGGCCGATCTGAAACGAACGGGTGCGAATATGGAACAGTTCGGCTCTGAATTCCTAAATATTGTTTCGAGACATATTAAAAGTTAAAGGCAAAGAAAACACAGGAGTCGATTATGTGGGCCGGACAAAGCAAATGGGATAAAGACCTGGAACCGATGGGTGAAATCAATGTCACGCCGCTGGTCGATGTCATGCTGGTATTGCTGATTATTTTCATGGTCACGGCGCCGCTGCTGACACAGGGCGTCAATGTCGATCTGCCTGAAGCCGATGCGCCTTCCCTGCAACAGAATGTCGAGCCACTGGTGGTGACCATTCATGCAAACGGGAATATATATATACAAAAACATGATATTGATATCAAACAGTTAGCACCACGTATTCAGGCTATGCGTAAAGCGAATCCGGATCTGCCAGTCTTCATTCGCGGTGATGCAAAAACACCTTACGGGCGTGTGGCGGAAGTGATGGCGCTGCTGGAAAGCTCAGGTATCAAGAAGGTCGGTCTTGTCACAGAGCCGCACCGCTAACAGCAACCATAATCATTCAGCAGACCTGAAATCACTGGATCTGATTTCAGCGCTACTGCTGCATATTATGGTGTTCACCGTGATAGCTGTACTGGCCTATTGGCAACAACAGCACCGACCCAGCGAACCCTTGAAACGTATCGAGGTCATGATGATTTCCGCCAAGGATCTGGCCAAACTGGAGCAACAGGCCAGGAACAGACCGAAGCCGGTAAAACATGCCAAACCGAAAAAAATCAAGCCGAAACCCAAGGTTGTTAAAGCCCCGAAGCCAAAACCTCCGGTGGCCAAACCGGTCGTGAAAATAAAACCGAAGCCAGTTCCTAAACCGAAGCCAATTCCTAAAGCAAAACCGGCTCCAAAAGCAAAAGCTGTTCCCAAACCTGAACCGGTAAAGAAAAAGGCTCCTGCCCCTGCCAAGGTAAAACCAGATGAGAATTTCGATCCATTTGCGCCTCTGGCTTCATCGACAGATAAAAAGGTATCAAAAAAAGCCAGTACATCACAACCCGAACTTGCCGATCTTGTTGGCAAACAGTTATCCACGAGCGAAAAAGAGCGTTATATTGGTCTGATGCAAGCTGCTGTGCAGAAACATTGGAAAGTGCCAGTCAGTACAGCGAATTTCACCGATCCTTTGGTTGAAATGACACTGTTGCCCAATGGCGATGTTGCCTCAATAAAAATCCTCGAGAGTTCCGGCAATGATGTCCTTGATGCTTCCCTGATCCGTGCCATCAAGGCTGCGGCGCCATTTCAGTTACCCCGGCGCCAGTTCGAATTCTTCCGCGTAAACCGGATTCGGTTTCATCCGTTGAAATAAGATGATTATGAGCCCTTTATAAAACCCGCAAGCGATGGTCGGTTTTATGTTCTCGGGACAACCCTTTCCCGATCAGCAACCATCACATCAAATATTTCGGTAACAGGCAATCCTCCGATGTATTGCAATTTTTGATTGTTTTCCATATCAACAAGATTTGAAATCCGCGAGTAACTTGAGGGAATAAGCACTTGCTGACCCTGCTCACTGGTTCGGCTGATTCCAAAACGAATCATCCCCCGTTCCGCTGCTGTCAGTTTTCCCAATACAATTTTTGTGGCCCAGATTGAACCTTGTTGTGCAAAGTCGCTCAATCTTCCGACACGGTTTACAGTATCACCCAGCACGGTGAACTCAATCTGGGTCGATGTTTGAATGGTACCAAACCACTCTTCACCCTGATCAATACCGATGTTAAGAAGTAAATCGTTATCCCAGTTCTTTTTGTTGCGCCATTCCTGGGAGATGACCAGCATCATATCTTTTATTTCCTGAGCACATTTAATCGCATTAAAAACATGATTTTCTTCGGGGCGCGGAAAGAAATAGTAGACCGCACCGTCTCCAACGTGTTTTCCACTGACTGCATTATATTTACGAATGATAGGTTCCATCGCAGCCCAGATCGCATTGATGAGTTCAAAATATTCTTCCGGAGGAAGCTCCGCACATATTTTGCAAGAATCCTGTAGGTCAGCAAGAAGAACGGCCATATTGGTGAGATAAGGCCGCCGTTTACGCAACAGATTACCAATCAAATGATCACGATGAGCAAGAAATTCAAACAATGACTCTTTATTATCGGCTGTTGGCAAGTAAGTGATAAACATGCCCTCACGAAAGAA
>JAUZQH010000100.1 GCA_030951065.1 Mariprofundus sp.
GCATAACATTGCCACTTTGGCTTCGGCATCTGTTCGACGTCCTGGTGAAAGCATGTTGTTAATTATTTCATGCTTGTTTGAATCCAAATTGGAGTACTTTGATCAGATGTCTGAATTGCTTGAACAGGCTGCTGATATTCGGAAAGAAATCCCTAAACGTGGCTATGCGTTTTTACGCTTTGCACTATATCGATCACAATAAAAATCGCTGACCGTAAGGAAGTCACTACGAGTTTACAGGTAACTTTGGTTGCTTGTAAAGATGTTGAATCTCCTTGCGCTGTAACGAAGTTTCGTTCTGTTGAGAAAGAACTTGCCAGCAAGGGAATTCGTTCATGACTCCGTCTGAATGGTCTTATTATGAAGCGAATAGTGAATGGGGATGCATGGATGATTTTTTATTCAGCCCCCCTGCTTTTGGCTTTGATTATGGGCAAACCGTTCGACTGGGTAATGCGAAAATCAGCGAAATCCGCTTTCGTGTCCCCTACTGGATGAAAGAATATTTCACCCGGCATTGTGAAATGCAGGCGTGCCAGCCGCGCACTTGTTGCGGCAATTTATCCGTGAAGTTCTGGCCAAAAGCAATGAGACCGGACGTTGACCTGTTGAACCCGTCGCGGCTTTGTGGATACACTTTTACTGGCATTCGTGGCTGTTTGTGCCGCCATTGTCGCGCAACCGAATTTATCCATTATGCGACACAATAAAAAAGGAGCCACGTATATGTTGTGAGTCAAATACTGCGGTGAGATTGGTCATAATATCATGACCTGTTTCAAGCCCCGGCTTTGCACGTAAAGTTGAAAACTGCGTCATAGCAAGTGTAAAAAACAGCTACTTGCATCTTCTGTCTTTCAGGGCAAGTCTGCGCAACCTTCCGGAGGTTCTCTATGCAATATTTTGATAAAAACAGGCCAATGCAAACACTTTTGCTGTCATTGCAAGGTATGCTAACCAGCCCGAAGGAATTCTTTTCGGAGCTTCCACCTGCAGCTTTTTATGCTAATTCAATTTTTCTGGTCACAATAGTAATATTGGCAGCATCCTTTATTGGGGTTCCCTTCCACAGTTTTACAATGCTGTTTATGGTGCCTGTCAGCTGGGGTCTGGGGCTGATTGCTCTTAAATTCTGGTCTTTATATATTTCCTGGGCTACCAGATCGTTCGGTAATGCCAAATTAAGTAAAGCCAATGCATTTTATATCTCTGCTTATGCATCTGTTCCTCTGATGCTGTCTGCTGTACCCGTTCTTGGAATGATTTCCTGTCTGTGGAGCCTTTACCTTATGTGGATTGCATTAATCAGCCGTTGTCATGTTAAACCAAGTACTGCCGCAATTATTATTGGCATACCAGCAATCATTTTTGCCGCATCAGCCACTGAACTCGTTTCATTTATATTCCAGTTGTTCCCTAAATTGGGCCAAACCTAAATAATTTAACGAGATATTGATTTATTGCTATCTTGGCAAAGAAATTTTTATTTTCCTTTAAAACCATGTGCTTACGCACCTGATTTGATATCGGAAAAGATGCCCCCCATTGGCGGCGTTGTTTCTCAACCCGTCGGGACAGATGAATTGAGGTTGGCCGTCCACAATAAGGCCTGCGCAGACGTACTGATGAATAAATCAGTGTCTCCCTAACACCTACTGGAATTTCAATTCCAGCATACGTCCACCAGTTTCATCAGCCAATTTCTGGAATGCATATTTGGTATTGCCCGTGCTGGTTCCCAAGGGAAGTGTGAACACCGGAGCCGGAATTTCATGATATGCCACTGTATCTGTCGGCGGTTCATCACCAATCAATAAGTATGCGCCTGGAACCGGCGATGAGGTGGCAATATGGTGGAAGGCATGGCCAATCGTTTCATCCATGCCGACAAACGGGGCATCGGCCATCAGTTTATCAAACATTTCAGCCATACTGCCAGTATAAGTACCCTCTTTACGATTGGCATACCAGGTCAATGCGGACAGATGTTTGCCTGAACGAATGGCTATCAGACGCAATACCGGAATCAGGAAGGTAGTTACGCCGTGCATCGAACCGGTTGCATCAACAACAATGTGCAAATCCTTGCCCGGAAGGCTACGCAGCCCCTTGATGAATAAATCAAAGTCTTTACGCCCTTTCCCTGTTGCCATTTGAGCACTCAACAACACCTTGTTTACCTGTTGCTGCACATCTTTTCCATCCATCAATGCCTGCAGGTTTTCAAGTTGATCCTGCACGTTCACGCTGGCCAGGTTGTTGATCTCCTGCTGCAGTTTACGATTATCTTTTTCGGACTCAGCCAGCTGATCTTTGAGCGTTGCCAGCTCTCTTTCACTCACCGGATCACTCCTGCTGCCCTGTAACTGCGCATTAATCAGAATCAAGGCGAACAAAAAGATAAAGGCCGCCAGCATCAGTAATGCCATATCGGAAAAAATTTCGTAGGGGCTATCGATTGGCGTATTGCGACGTCGACTGCGCATTTCTAGTCTCTGCGGCGATAAAACAGTCGGCTTAACAGATTGGGACGCACCCCAAGTGCATAGCGTGCATGGCCCGCCGCCAGTTTGCGTATCGGGTCATTTTCAGCCAACTGACCAAGCTCTGCATGCATTTTACCCGCCTCTTCACGCAAATATCCCATTTCTTCACGGCTGGCTTTGATGGCCAGGTTCAGCAATTCCACTCGTGACTGGAGATGTTGCATGCTGGCATCCAGGGCTCTCAAATCACGCTCGTCGCTGGGCTCCAGATCAGCAGAAGCATGTACCACGCAGGTGCGCAGCATCAAATCCTGTAAACCGTTGATCGAGGCATCGGTAATCCATGAAAACACCCTGAGCAGGACACCGCCGAGTACCGAGCCGATCAGGGTGGTATAAAATGCCACCCCCATGCCGTTCATGGCGCTGCGCAAGCCCTCCACCAGAAGAGTATCATCTGTGCCCAGTGAACCCAGTGCCCCGTTCAAACCATTCATGGTAATCGTCATACCGAGTACCGTACCGATCAAACCCAGCGTGATCATCAGGTTCCCCAGCAGGCTGACAAACTGGCTGACACGATGCTGAGCCGAGAATTCGACATCGATCAACGCATCTACATCAGCGCGACCATTGCGTGCGATAATCAGATGCAGCGCATCAACAAAGTGATCGACGATATGGCGACCGCCACGTTGCTGAATGCCCGCCAACCCTTTGCTTTCAACCAGGGAAGCACTCCGGTAGGCACGAAACCACTCGGTGGTGAGTTTCATGGCCTGCACAAAACTGACCCCTACACCGAGAATAAACATGCCGACAATCAACCAGGTGACATGTGTCTGATCATTCTGGACAAATTCCAGTACATTGGCCTTGCGTGACATCATCGCAAATACCGTGATGGCGGATATCGCCCAACCCATCCATAACGCAAATGTCCTTAAGGCGCGCTGATCGGCTGCTTTCTGAATAATGATACCAGCCATGCTTATGAATCTCCTGATGTGGTATGACGAGGCATGTCGATATCCTCATCTTCAAACGATGCTCCTCTTGCCCGGCCTGAGCCATACAGGTTCGTCATGAAATAAATCACCCCTGCAGCCAATAAAAAATAGAGCAATGCATACAAATGACCTGACGTAATCCATGCCCGCTCATGGCCCGGACGATCTCCCCAAAACGGCAAGGAGAGAGCAAAAGCCATCAATACAATGCCAAAGACGCCCGCGTATACCCATTTTGGTACGTGTTTCGTGGCCGGTGAAATATTTTCAACCATCTCCCAGTCTTCCAGCCCCCGCTTTTCCAGGCGCTGCTGATCATCGTTATAACCATAGTGATCCGCTGGCACTTCACCCCACCGCTGTTGCCTATCATCCATTCTGTCCGATTCCTTGCTGTGTAAATCCATATCAGTTCTCCATCACCTTTCCTTGCGAAAAATGTGTCACATCAAAATAAGCTGACCAGCCATCATCGGCACGGGCCAGCACGCGAAAGCGGTGCAAGCCCTTGCCCAGCGATGGGCTCAGGTGCAGCTGAACATCGATGCGTCCGGCGCTGTCAAAATGCACCAGCTCTTTGTCCAGTCGGTAATCCCGGACATCCAGCCCTTCCAGGCTCAACCTCACCGTTGTTGGATGCAATAATTTATGGGCAATATTGATACGGTAATCGAGCACCTGTCCGGCTGCTCCCTCAGACTGATGATAGACCGAGAAATCATCCGGCTGGTAACTGGCTACGCCTATAGCAAACAACAGTGCGCCGGCCAGCGTCGCCAGCCATGGCTTTTTTGTGCGTTTGAAAAATGTAATCAGCGGTGAATCCTGATCATGACCTGTTCCCTGCACAAAATACAGCAAACCGCGCCCCTGCAGTTTTTTACTCCGGTGATGCAGTTGATCGCATGCAGTCACGCATTCACCGCAATTCACACAGCCATCGAACGACTTGATCTGGCGCGGATCGATATCCAGGTAACAGGCATCGACACAGAAATGGCAATCAGTACAGTCATCCGAACGATGTTTGTCATACGCAACACGCAACGACTCGGATGACTGGAACGACTGTTGCCAAACCCGGTAAAAGCAGAAGTTCTTGCACAGCAAATGCCGCACGGCAGCGATATCGATCAAAAACAGCGCGAACAGAATCAGATAAATCCAGTACAGGCTGCCAGTCTGGCGAGCCTGTTCGGAAAAGCTCAAAAACGACCAGATCACCGAGGGAGGGTTAAAATACAGTAGCGGTATCAAGGCATAGAACGCTGCCGGCAGCATCAAGCCGATGGCCAGCAGGCTGTAATTCCACCACGACTTCCGTCGCACCGAGACCTGCATCCTGGCACCGCTCAGATCCATCATATCGGCTCTGCGTCCCAGCAATTTCCGGGTCAGCATGTTGGCGAATTCGGAGGCTGTATTCTGCGGACACATCCAGCCGCAAAAAGCCGATCCGACCAGTGCATAACTAAGCATCAGCAGGCTGGCCAGAAACAGCCACATACCCAATACAATGGTAATATCGGAAAACCAGACCTGATGATCCAGCATAACGACACCGCCCATCTCCATATCAATACGAAACAAGCCGCTGAGTGGAATCAAAATGATAATCAGCAGTGATAAATACTGCACAGTCCGGCGCGCCGGATGCATCACACGCGCTCCAGGTACATGTTCCTGCTGGACAGGAATCTTCTTTAAAGCTTCATGGGCAGTCATGTCTTGCCGCTCTGTCTCAAATCCAGCCAGGGGTCAGTAGCATTGATTTGAACTGCCCGTTTATTTTCTGAAAAATAACCATCTGAGGAATTTAAACACTCCATTGATCTGAATTGGGAACCGCGAAACATAAGCATGCTTCTTTTTGTATCAATTCACTAAAAAAACAATTATCATGTGCATAAATGCACATAAAGAGGTAGTAGTATGAACTGGGATGATCTCAAGTTATTTCTGGCTGTTGCGCGTGAAGGCAGTATAAGCGGCGGTGCCCGAAAGCTCGGAGTGCGCCACTCCACAGTATCCAGACGTATGCGGGCACTGGAAACACAACTGGGCGTAAGGCTGATCGAACGCAAAAAAAGCGGTTGCATATTAACCACTGCGGGAGAAAGCATGAAGAATGCGGCCTGTAAAGTGGAGCATGAAGTATTACAGCTGGATGGTAAACTGGGCAGTTGGGATGCCAAATTGACCGGTGAGCTCCGCATTTCAGTGATTAACAGCATGGCATCAGGTGTTCTCATGCCAATGTTTGCCAGCTTTTGCACCCAGTACCCCGAAGTCAATCTGCATATTCTCACCTCGAATAAAAACATCAATCTGGTCGAACGGGACGCTGACGTCGCCATCCGTTTAACTAACACCCCGACAGATGCTTTGGTCGGAACCCGGCTGGGTACGGTCGCAACGGCAGTTTATGCCAGTCACGCATACATGGAGCAGTTACATAACGAAGGGGGTAAAGCAAAATGGCTGGGCGCAAACTGCTGTAGCTACCATCACGACTGGACAAAAAAAATGAGCCATGGGCAACGCCAAAACTTTTTTGTCGACGATTTGCTCGTAACAACAGCTGCACTCCTGCAGCATTTGGGTGTCGCCTATCTGCCATGTTTTATCGGCGACCGGGAGCCCGGACTCTGTCGTTTTTCTCAACCTGATCCACAAATGAACCTGGGAATATGGTTATTATTCCATCCCGACCTGAAACATACGGCCAGAATCCTGGCATTCCGTGATCATATGACTGATCAAATGAAAGCGCAGACAGCGTTGTTTAAGGGGTATCGACCCAACAAGAAGGATACCAAAGCGTAAAAAACGCTGTACCTTTACCCCAAGTCTACCGGATAACCGGCCTGTATCCATGCCATGGTTCCACCTTCGATGTTGGTCAGATTGGTACGACCGCATTGCCGCGCCAGATAGTCTGCGGCCTGAGCTGAACGAGTCCCTGAGTGGCAAATCACAAACACCTCTCCCTGTTCCGGAAAATCACTCACCCTGGCCATCAGCGTATTCAAGGCGATTAACCTGGCTCCCGGCACATGGCCTGTCTGATATTCTTCCGGCGAGCGCACATCGATCAGTGCAAAAGGCGCGCCCTTTTCTCTGGCCACCAGCCAACGGGGATACAGTTGATTCACACTCATGGATTCGAACATGTTACTTCTCCACCGGGTAGCCGGCTTCTTTCCATGCCACAATGCCGCCCTTGATATTTTCAATGTTGGTAAACCCGTGATCCGCCAGCAATTTCGCAGCCCTCGCCGAACGTTTGCCGGAATGACAATAGACATAAACCTGCTTGTCATGCGGAACTTCGCTCAAATGTTCAGCCAATATCTGCACCGGGATCAGCTTGGCTCCGGCAATATGGCCTTGTGCATATTCCTCAGGCGTACGCACATCCAGCATTATAAACGGAATCTTCGACTGATTCCCCTGCTGCCAGTGTTCATGAGCATGCGCCACGCTGGCATTTTCATAACCGTCGGC
>JAUZQH010000101.1 GCA_030951065.1 Mariprofundus sp.
GCCCAACAGGTGATAATCGTGACCAGCACTGTAGCCAGAACCACCACGATGGAAGCATAGGGGTCAGTGTCACCCGTTCCGAGAAAACCGTAGCGGAAACCGTCAATCAGGTAAAAAAACGGATTGGCGTGATTCAACTGCTGCCATAGTTCAGGCAGCTGTTTGACCGAATAGAACACACCGGAAAGAAAGGTCAGCGGCAGGATGATAAAATTGGTTACCATGGCAACATTATCGAAATCCCTGGCCCACATGCCGCCAATCAGACCCAGCCCGCCCATAATGATACTGCCGCATATGCCATAGAATAGAATCATGCCCGGATGCAATAATGAGAGATCAACAAAAGGCATCAGAATACCAAGAAAAGCAACCGCCACCACTACCGCCCGCACCACCGCAGCAGCCAGAAAAGCCGTCACTACTTCGATAGCCGATAACGGCGCCATCAACAAATAGATATGCATGCCCATGACCTTGCCCATAATCATCGAACTCGAAGTGTTGGCAAATGCATTCTGCAGCATGGCCATCATCGCCAGCCCCGGCACCAGGAAGGTGAAATAATCCACCTCCATGCCCGGTACCTGCCTGTCGCCCATGGCATAACGGAAAATGATCAGATACAGCATGGCCGTCAGTGCAGGTGTCACAATGGTCTGCATTTTCACCTTTAAAAAGCGGCGAACCTCGCGCAGAAACAGCGTCCAGGTGCCACGCAGATTCATCGTCTGCATGCGTTTCTCCATTGAAACCTTATCCATCAGCCTGTTCTTCCACCATCGGTTTGCCGGTCAAACGCAGAAACACGTCCTCCAGATCCTCGCGGCGCAATCCGGCATCGCGCGGAGCCCCGAAGCAGGCTACAGCTGCCTGATAGGCTTCGTGGAATGTCGAACCGTCCTCAAGCATACCCAGTTTCAGACAGATGCCTTCATCGGTCAGGCGCGGCTCGAACGCAGCCAGTGTTTTAACAGCCTCAACCGTCATATCCAGTTTTTTGCCATAGTTGAACCAGAGGTAGGATGAGGCAATCTCGCCCATCATTTCCTGCATCGGGCGCGCTGTCAGTAGCCGGCCACGATCGATAATTGCGACATGGTCGCAGAGTTCCTCGGCCTCATCCAGATAGTGAGTCGTTAACAGAATCGTGGTACCGGACGCATTCAGCTCGCGCATAAAATCCCATAAACGACGGCGCAGTTCGACATCCACACCGGCGGTCGGTTCATCCAGAATCACCAGTTTCGGCTTGTGCACCAGCGCCTGCGCCACCAGCAAACGCCGCCGCATGCCGCCGGAAAGCTGACGTGTATTCTTCACCGAATGATCAATCAGCTCCAGCCGCCGCAGCAGTTCATCGATCCATGCATAATCCGCTTTACAGCCGAACATGCCGGATGTGAAAGCCAGAACTTCACGCGGCGTGAAAAAGGGATCGAAAGCCACTTCCTGCGGCACCACGCCGATCTGTCGTTTGCACCAGCTGCGCTGTGTGAACAGATCACGGCCAAACAGGCTGACAGCCCCGCTGCTGGCACGCACGGTATCGGCCAGAATATTAATCAGCGTACTCTTGCCCGCTCCGTTCGGCCCCAGCATGGCATAAAAGCTGCCCTGCGGAATATTCAGGGAGATATTATGCAGGGCTTCATTCCCATTGTTATAGACCTTGCCGAGACCGGTGATCTCCAGTGCTGTCATGTGATTAGTCGCTGCATCGGAGGTCTGACTCCAGAATCAAAAACATTTACCGCAGAGTACGCAGAGTCACACAGAGGGAAAGCAAAACATGCAATCAACTGGACACCCGACATACACATTTTGAAAAGAAGTTTTACCTCTGCGTACTTTGCGCCCTCTGCGGTGAAAGGTTCTGTTTATTTGGTTTTTTGTTGTAGTGGTTTTGAATTAATAACCAGCGTTGGCGCAGCCACTACCGCCGCTGTCTGATGGCGTAAATGATTTACCGCAGCCACAGGTGGACCCGGCATTGGGATTGCGAATCACGAATGATTCACCCTGAATCGATGTCTGGTAGTCGATTTCAGCACCGTTGAGCAGGTCCAGACTCATCTGATCCACCAGCAGTTTCACGCCATGGCTTTCAACCACCGTATCATTTTCCTTGATCTCGTCATCAAAGGTAAACCCGTACTGAAAACCGGAACAACCGCCGCCGGAAACAAAGACGCGTAAACTCAACGCGGCATTATCTTCACCCTCCAGAAGGCCCTGGACTTTTGTCGCTGCCGATTCGGTTAATACTACACTCATTTCACACCTCTTATAACTGTTATGACCCATTGATACTGCCGCACACAGGCCTGTTATTGCAATCATCAAAAATACTTGAGCGGAATTATCGGGTATTTTGAAGACTTTGGCAAATCATACAATCGAAACATGAAAATATGATTATTTTGCCGGGGAAACATTGATCCAATCCGGATTATTGAGGCTGCAAATCAGGATGCGCGAGTTTAACCTGCATTATTCATGAATCGCGAACCATGGTTTGTTCAGCGCTTCCCCATCAGTCTGATTCGGACAAGAATGCCGCCATGTTCCGATTCCCCGCCATCGCACTGTTACTGTTTTTCACGGCCTGTTCCGGCCCGGCAGATGTCCATGAAACCCGTTTCATCATGGGTACACTGGTTGAATTCACTATTATCGATGATGATCGCGACAGAGCGGAATCAGCCATTGCCGCTGCCGCTGTCGAAATGCAGCGCATCGAGGATGCCTTCACCATCTATGGCGATCAGCCCAATGCCGTAAAATTATTCAACGCTGCTGCGCCGGATACGCCGGTTGCATTACCGGATGAAGTTTCGCAGTTACTGACTCTGGCGCTGAAGGTTCAACAGCAAAGCGGCGGTGCCTTTGATCCGTCTCTGGGCGGATTGAATCTGCTGTGGGGCTTTTCAGGCGATGATGCGCCCTCTTCACCGCCGCCAACCCGCGCCATTGAAGATGCCATGCCACCAAAACACTGTATCGAACATCATGGCAATCAATGGATACGAACCGACCGGCGCTGCCTGCTCGATTTCGGGGCTATCGCCAAGGGATATGCTATCGACCGGGGCATTGCTGTGCTGCAACAACATGGTATCCGCAATGCCCTGATCAATGGCGGCGGTGATATCCGCCTGATCGGCAGCCACGGTAAGCGCCCATGGCATATCGGTATTCGTCATCCGCGCAAAAAAGGCGGCGTGATTGAAAGTCTGGACCTGCAGGGTGATGTCAGCATCGTCACATCAGGCGACTACGAACGTTTTTTCATCTATCACGGCAAGCGCTACCATCATCTCATCAATCCGGAAACCGGCTGGCCTGCTACAAAGGCCCAAAGCGCCACGGTGATAGCCGGCAGCGCCACGCTGGC
The DNA here is from genome assembly GCA_030951065.1 of Mariprofundus sp. Classification (GTDB taxonomy): domain Bacteria; phylum Pseudomonadota; class Zetaproteobacteria; order Mariprofundales; family Mariprofundaceae; genus Mariprofundus. The sequence goes on from JAUZQH010000101.1 coordinate 3,398, forward strand.
CGATGCCTGGAGTACGGCCCTGTTTATTCAGGGCGCGGATGGAATAAAGATGCAGCAAGAAATGCATCAGAAAGCACTGTTGGTTGATGATCAAGGAAAGACTTACGGCAGTCTGGTCAGGTCCGAATAGAACAGGTTCCAAATAGAACAGGTGCTAAGGAAGCGCTGATGTGTCAGTGCTTCCGTGCAGCCCACGGACGGGCGGCCAAAGCAAACACGCACGGGCTTGGGTTGTAAGCACATACAATATCGCTTTTTTGCATTT
>JAUZQH010000102.1 GCA_030951065.1 Mariprofundus sp.
GATTTTTCCACCCCGAAATATTATTCTATCTTGCGAAGTGAAAAAATACATCCCCGTCAGGGAAAGAGGTCTGCCGATTTATGAGCTGGTTTACACGCCTGATTGAAACACCGAAGAATATTCTGAAATCCAGTGATTCCGGTTCGCCGGAAGGCTTATGGGTGAAATGCCCGAACTGCTCCGAAGCACTGTATAATAAGGAACTGGATCGCAATGGTATGGTATGCTCAAAATGTGACCACCATTTGCGCATGTCTGCTGCTCAGCGTGCCGAACTGCTATTCGACCCGGACAGCTTTGATGAGTCTGATACCGAGTTGCGTTCCCATGATCCATTAAACTTCAGGGATAAAAAGAAATATAAAGACCGCATCAGGGACGCCGCCAAAAAAGCCGGTCCTGAAGATGCTATTCGCAATTATCTGGGTGATATTCAGGGGCGCACCGTATCTGCATCCATTTTCGAATTCGGTTATATGGGCGGCAGCATGGGTTCCGTCGCCGGTGAAAAGATTGTTCGCGGCATGGAACATGCACTGGAACGCCATTGCCCCTACCTGCTGGTGACCGCATCCGGTGGCGCTCGCATGCAGGAAGGTGTTTTGTCACTGATGCAGATGGCCAAAACATCGTCCACCGTCAACCAGCTCAATGCAGCACGCCTGCCCTTTATCTGCCTGTTGACCGACCCGACCATGGGTGGCGTTTCCGCCTCAGTTGCATGGCTTGGTGATATTATTATTGCCGAACCGAAAGCCCTGATCGGTTTTGCCGGCCCCAGAGTCATTCAGGAAACCGTAGGGCAAAAATTGCCTGAAGGTTTCCAGCGTTCCGAGTTTCTGCTCGAACACGGCCTGATTGATGCCGTTGTGGACCGCCGGGAACTGCGTAATTACCTTGGCAATTTGTTGACACACATGAGTGATCGACCCTACCGCCAAAACAACTAGGGCCTGTTCACACTAATTTGGTTGTTGTCGCTGCTGCTCCAAATGAGGCCAATCAAGGCGCGAGAGATGAAGTTTGGTGATTCCAAACGAATTACGAGTAACGCTGAGTGGCCTCATTTGGAGCGCAGCCCGCAGGGATTGGCCATTTTTCCGTCCTGCTGCGTTATCGCAAGCTCATTTGCAATAAGCACATTTTGCTTGCAAAGCCTTGCAGGAACACAAAAATGGCCGAATCGACGCCATCGAAATAGTGTGAACAGGCCCTTGGGAGATGCTGATTAAAGGCATCCTGCCTGTAATCAGTCCGCAAATGCAAAAATGCGATTTTGTATTTGCTCACAAATCAAGCACTTGCGTGTTTGATTTGGCAGCCCGTCCGTGGGCAGCAAGGCATTTCAATCGTAATGCCTGTCCTAATCCACAAATGGCCCGTGCTGATAGATCGGCTCGTTGTGCGGACTGCCAAAGCACCACATCAGCCGGGATGCGTGTGCGCTCAGAATATTTGTGATGGCGATATCATCCACACATGCGGCCTGACCGGACTCAAGCGTTAAGCCGTTTATTTCGACGCTGCCATCCACAACATAGATCAAGCCTCTGGCTCCAACTGCAATCTGACGCTCCAAACTGCTACCCTGCTGCATCTGAACATCCAGATATTCCACTTCGGTGTGCAGACTGATTGCACCGTTTTTGCCGACAATCGTACGAATCGTAACGCCATCATGATCCACTTCCGAAATCATATCAGCCTGTGATTGCTGGTATGCCGGTTCAATTGATTTCAGTCGTTTGGGCAGGTTGATCCACAGCTGAATACCGTGAGCCCGGCCATCCGGAAATTCGGAATGCACCATGCCCCGGCCTGCCGTAAAGCGCTGGGCTCCGCCGGCATGGACAACGCCTTTATTCCCGAGGTTATCCGTGTGATGCATGCCCCCATCGAACAGATAAGTGATGGCCTCAAAGCCGCGATGCGGATGATCGGGAAAGCCGCCGCCGGAGATATCAAAATGATCCCATAACACAAACGGATCGTAGTTACGCAGACCATGCACCGGCATCAGTCGTTTGACGGAAACACCATCCCCTTCGGGCACGTTGATAGCGGGATGAATGGTGATACTCATGGTGAAAACCCCTCAATATCGTTCGTGTTTGCAAAACCTGAATATCTCACGCCCGATAACAGAGCCAAATCGTGATGCCATGTTGCCAGATCGTTTTTATTAAATTGGTTCAAATGCTCATGGCCGCAGGCGCGAGCCATCACCTGCATCAATTCCACCGAGGCTGTAAAAAAGTTGTGCAATCGGGCTGCCGATTTTTCCACATCAAGCCGCTGGCGCAGTTCGGGTTTTTGGGTAGCAATACCTGCCGGGCAGTTGTTGGTATGGCACATTCTTGCTGCAACACATCCGATGGCCTGCATCGCACTATTGGCAATGGCAATGCCATCCGCACCCAGGGCCAGGGCCTTCACAAAATCAACAGGAACCCGCAGACCTCCTGTAATAATCAGCGTGACACGGCCACTTGCATGCTGTTTATCCAGATATCGTCTGGCTCTGGCCAGCGCCGGGATGGTAGGTACGCTGATGTGATCCCTGAAAATCTCCGGTGCCGCGCCTGTTCCACCGCCGCGCCCGTCCAGGATAATGTAATCTGCGCTGGCATCGAGTGCGAACTGGATATCCCGCTCAATGTGATTGGCGCTCAGTTTAAAGCCGACCGGGATGCCGCCTGTGATTTCCCTGACCCGATCCGCAAAATGTCTGAAATCCGATGCTGAGTCGAGATCTTTGAATGTGGGCGGCGACACAGCCGGCTGGCCTTCGGGGATATTTCTGACCTGTGAAATCTTGCCCGTGTTTTTATTGCCAGGCAGGTGCCCACCGGTACCTGTCTTGGCGCCTTGTCCGCCTTTAAAATGGAAGGCCTGAATTTTTTCCAGCAGCTTCTCATGATATCCGAACTGCGCACTGGCCAGCTCATAAAAATAGCGTGAATTTTCTGCCTGTTCCTCGGGCAACATGCCTCCTTCACCGGAACAGATACCGGTACCCGCCAGTTCCGCTCCTTTGGCCAGTGCAATCTTGGCCTCCTCGGACAGGGCACCAAAACTCATATCCGATACAAACAGCGGATGTTTCAATATCAGCGGTTTTTTAGCTTCCGGCCCAATCACCAGTTCCGTGCCCACGTTCTGATCTTCCATCAAGGGTTTGTCGGCCATCTGTGCCGTCATGATTTGCAGCCCATCCCAATGCGGCAGTTGATGACGTGGAACGCCCATCGAGGTCATCGGGCCGTGATGACCCAGGGTGGATAAACCCTCTCTGGCCAGTTGATGAATCAAGGTAACACTCGGCTCTTCAGCAGTCGGAACAGCCGTTGGCAGCCCGGATTCTTTTGGCTGGATGCCGGGCCCCTCTTCACCCACCTGATCATCCGAAAACTGCTTATGTGAACCATCGCAAAAAGGCGTGTTGCGCGTATGTTTGCAAGCGCATAGCCAGGCTTCCTGCTCCTTGTCGGAGACAATTACACGCGGTGTAAACGCTGTGCCGGCATGTGAGCCGTCACAGAAAGGCTGACTTTTTGACCTGCCGCAGGTACAAAAATGATATTCCTGTCCTTTGGATAAATTGACTTTAACCGGCTTGTTATCTGCTATAACGGGCTTCTTCATACGAACTCCTGTAATGATGCGGGATGTGGCAGGTAGAAATCCAGTTCCGGCCCTTTGGGTACGATGCGCGTCGGATTGATGGATACGTGGCTGTAGTAGTAATGCTGTTTGATGTGCTCAAAATTCACAGTCTCGGCAATGCCGGGTTGCTGATAGAGGTCACGCAGATAGGTCCACAGATTCGGCATATCGACAATGCGGTTGCGATTGCATTTAAAATGGCCGAAATAAACAGCATCAAAACGGACCAGCGTGGTGAATAAACGCCAGTCGGCTTCGGTCATCGTATTACCGACCAGATAACGCTGCCCGTCCAACCTTGCTTCCACGCTGTCCAGTGCTGCAAACAACTGGTCGAAAGCCTCTTCGTAAGCTTTCTGAGTCGTAGCGAAACCGCAACGATAAACCCCATTGTTGATATTGTCGTAGACAAAGGCATTGATTGCATCAATTTCATCGCGCAGTTCAATTGGATAGTAATCATCGCTGTTACCCGTCAATTCATTAAAGGCTGAATTAAACATGCGAATAATCTCGGCGGACTCATTACAGACGATGGCCTGGCCTTTTTTATCCCACAGGACCGGCACGGTCACGCGCCCTGAATAATGCGCATCGGCTTTGCTGTAGAGTTGATGGACATGTGTAAAACCGTACAACGGTTCCGGTTCAGCAAACTGCCAGCCGTAATCCAGCATATGCGGATGCACGATGGTGACAGGGATGATCTCTTCCAGGGCTTTGAGTTTACGGAAAATCAGCGTGCGGTGTGCCCACGGGCAGGCCAGGCTGACATACAGATGATAACGATCCCGTTCGACCGGAAAACATTCATCACCGATTTTGCAACGGAACTTTGATTGGGCACGGTGAAACTCACCATCCTTTGACGCCCACTTGCCGTCATCAGCTTCCCAAACGCCATTGATTAACATGCCCATATTGATCTCCTTGTTGTGCCCTATCTCCAGATAACTGTCGCGCCAGATCATGCGTTCGCTCAAGCCCTGTATCCTGGCCTGAAAATAGAAGATAAACATCGGCGCATCCGGCAGCAATGCACCGGACATAATGGCAAGCGCATGCGTGTCGCGCGCCAATTTGCGAAAGATCAGCAGATTGACAATGGCGTGGGCTGCCGTGTTCATGGCCTAATCAATCGCCAAGTGTTGGATAATCAGTATATCCATGCTCATCACCGCCGTAGAACGTGGCTTGATCCGCTTCGTTCAGGGCTGCATCCTGTTTGAAACGTTCCGGCAAATCCGGGTTGGCAAGATACGGGATTCCGTAAGCCACCAGATCGGCCCGACCATCTGCAATCGCAGCATTACCACGTGCCTTGTCATAACCTCCATTGGCGATTGAGAGGCCGTTAAAACGTCTGCGGATGTCACTCATATCGACGGCTCTGTCCACGTCGCCAGCCATCGTCACTTCAACAACATGCAGGAATGCAATGCCAATGTCTGTGAGCATTTCAGCCACCTGATTAAACAGGGCTTGTGGTTCGGAATCGTGAATATCATTAAACGCATTGACCGGCGATATGCGCACACCCACTTTGTCCGCGCCGATTTCGGCAACAACGGCTTCAGTCACTTCCTTCAGCAGGCGAATACGGTTTTCTATTGAACCACCATATACATCTGTTCGGCGGTTGGTACCATCCCGTAAAAACTGATCCAGTAAATATCCATTGGCGGAATGGAGTTCGACACCATCAAAGCCGGCCTGCATTGCACAAGCAGCAGCATGGCGATACTGATCGACAATGCCCGGAATTTCATCTGCATCCAATGCACGTGGTTCAACAAAGTCTTTCAGCCCTTCATACGTAAACGCCTGACCTGCGGCCACAATCGCAGATGGTGCGACAGGTTTGGAGCCCCCGTGATAATCCGGATGTGAAATTCGGCCACAGTGCCAGAGCTGACAAAAGATATGGCCGCGGGCATCGTGGACGGCTTCAGTGACGGTTTTCCAGCCTTCGATTTGTTCATCTGTATGGATACCGGGAGTGGCCGGATATCCAATACCCTGTTCTGAAATCTGGGCACCCTCGGTGACAATCAGACCGGCAGAGGCACGCTGACGATAATATTCGGCCATCAGTTCAGTCGGTATACCCTGTGGTGCGCGATTACGTGTCATCGGCGCCATCACGATACGATTTGAAAGCTCCAGATTTCCAAGTTGAACCGGTGAAAAGAGGTCGGTCATTTCAGCTCCTGTTTTGATTTATTTTTTACCACAGCGTACACAGAACAAAAACTACCAACCTTTCATCTGTGTGGTTTTTATCTTGCTTTGTGAAACCCCGCCTGGCTGTGGCTCAAGATTTTCTCAGCATACAAAACAGCGCTTTGGGCGGATCATTCTGTACGGCAGATGCAAACAGTGTGGAACGCATCTCGACCAATTCAAACCCGTCAGCAAAGAAGTGGCGGATATCTTCTTCACCATATCGCCCCGGCGGGCCCTGTTCCCGTGTTTCATCCTGATGGAAACATTTGAGCAGCAATAACCCCTGCGGCTTAAGCAAACGCCTCACCGTGGCCAGATATACCTGCTGATCGGCAGGTTCAGTAAAACAGTGGAAAACACCGCGATCCAGAATCAGGTCAAACGGGCCTGCGAGCTTGCTATCCAGCACATCATCGACGTGGAATTTGATGGATATGTTTTCTGTATCGGCAAATTGACGGGCGGATGTCACAGCAGTTTGCGAAATATCGCTGGCAGTGACATTGAAACCCTGTTTGGCCAGCGCAACAGCCTGAGTGCCGGGGCCACAGCCGATATCGAGCACATCACCTGCCGTAATATCAAACTGCTCCAGAGCCTGCGCAAAATCAGCATCCAGGTCCCGATAGAACCATGGCAGTTGTTGTACCGGCGTTTCCTGATAACGTGCTTCCCAGCCTGCATTGACAGGTGCCTGCCATGGCGAACCCCATTGCCCGTCATGAACAATCGTCTCCAGTGGCTTGCGCGTTCTTGCATCTGTTTCCATGGGCTGAAATTCCTCACCCAGCTTTGCCATATCGCCGGGATAACCCATCGCAACCACGCTGATCGCATGCACCTGATCCGGCAGTGCAAATACCTGTTTCAATGCATCGGCATCAAAACCGCCCATCTGATGGCTTGCCAGTCCCATTGCTGCAGCCTGCAGGCAGAGGCAGATCGTAGCTTGTCCCGTATCATATTCGGCCCAACGGTTGGGCTTGCCGTTATGTGAAAATGCCGGCTCTGCAAGCGAAACAATCAGTATCGGTGCATGTCTGGCCCAGAGCTGGTTCTTCGGTGCAAGCGATTCAACCACCCCGTCCCAGGCCATTTTGTCAGCGAAGCGATTGGCAACAATATAATGCCACGGTTCCTCGCCGAAACAGGAAGGAGCCCAGCGCGCTGCTTCCAGGCATGATGCGAGCAATTCGTCTGCAACCGGCTTTTCAGCGTCAAAAGCGCGTGTACTCCAGCGCTCTGCAAACAGTCGCTCGATCGGTGCCTGCACATGCATACGTTGTTGGGCCATGCTTTCTCCTTGTTACAATTCGTTGTGTGAGCCGTCGCAGAAAGGCGGGGTTTTGGTCTGTTTGCACTGGCACAGGACCACCGTTTGTTTCCCGGTAATTTCAACCACCTGCGGCGAAAATTCGCTGCCCTCATGGGAACCGTCGCAAAACGGCTTGTTCTTTGAGCGGCCACAAGCACACCAGTAATAGGTTCCGGGTTCCAGTTCCAGCACAGCCGGTTCTGTTGCTGCGATCACCGGTTCAGTCATGACCGCCTCCCTGTTTATGATGCTGTTTGTACATCTGTTTATGAAATGCGGTAAAT
>JAUZQH010000103.1 GCA_030951065.1 Mariprofundus sp.
CAGCGCATGCTCGGCATCCACAAATGCGGCCTGTCCGCCCAGCTTTTGCGCTTCGGCAATCGCATGCAGTGCCAGCGTGGTTTTACCGGAAGATTCCGGGCCATAAATTTCGATGACGCGACCGCGCGGATAACCGCCAACACCAAGCGCAGCATCCAGTGCCAGTGAGCCACTGGGAATCACATCCACGACCACTTTACCCTGATCACCCAAACGCATCACCGTTCCCTTGCCGAACTGGCGTTCGATTTGACTTAAAGCTGTTTCCAGCGCTTTGGATTTATCTGACATATGTCCCCTCATCCCTGATTAAACGCGTGGGTGCGCATCAGGCATTAATAATTGATAGCGTCGCAAAAAAACATCAAAAATAAAATGTTTCCAAGCGCCGGTATTGCGGCCCTTCCGGTCGAAGAATGGACTGAAACAGGCTTATACAGTCTGCACGCCATTGGACTTTCGGCACGTTCGGAATCATGTTTACCACATCCACGCCCAGAGCCTTCGGATAAGCCCTTGCTCGAGCCATAGTGATGTGCCCGCGAAAAGCTGTCTCTTTGGCAGTACGCTTGCGAACGGTAGCATGCCCGGCCCGCCTGCAACAATGGGCAAGATGCTTTAATGATTTACCACCATCAGCATCCTCAACACCTGCCCAGAAAACACGCGGACGCGCTGGCTTGGGAAACACGCCGAAACCACCTGTACAGAGATAAATGCATTGCGTATTTTCAACACAGGCAGACAGATATTCAGACAAATCATCGGCATCATCAGAAGTAACATCACCGTAAAAAGCCAGCGTCAAATGCCATAAATGGGCAGGCACAGGCCGCCAGTCTGACGGCTTCAGATATCCGGATGCCTCCAGCCACCAGTCAGATAACACTTCTCTGACATCGTCGGGAAGCTCCACAGCAGCAAATAAACGCATGCGAACATCATAATCTTAAAGCTGAAAAATACGAAGCAGAGAAACCATCCGTTGCAAAAACACTCACGGGGTTGTAAGAGAAAAAACATCATTTTTCCTGTTACCTGCAAAGCAGCCACTTGCGTTTTTATTTACAGGCCATTCGTGAATCGCGCGGAAAGACCAATTTCCCCAATAGCGAAATTGACTTGAGCATTCTCTCCTGCATGGCAGGATTATGTCATGAGAAGATTATCGAATCGTGTCCAACAAATTAAACCATCAGCCACGCTGGCTATTACTGCCAGGGCGGCAGAAATGCGGGCGGCTGGCAAAAGTATCATTTCACTGTCGGTCGGCGAGCCTGATTTTGAAACACCCAAAGCTGCCCGTGAGGCAGGTATAGAGGCTATCAACTCCGGCTTTACCCGTTACACGGCTGTCGCCGGCATTCCCGCACTGCGTCAGGTGATTGCTGAAAAATTCAGGCAGGATAATGATCTGGATTACAATGCGGATGACGTGCTTGTCTCTACCGGTGGCAAACAGTGCATCTATAATATGCTGATGGCTGTGATCAACCCGGGTGAGAAAGCTATTATCCCGGCACCCTACTGGGTCTCCTACCCTGACATGGTTAAACTGGCGGAAGGAATGCCCGTAATCGTACCCACCACGGCTGAAACAGATTTCAAAATCACGGCGACACAACTGGACGAAGTATTATGCTCCGACTGCAAGGTTCTGTTTCTTAATTCGCCATCCAACCCCACCGGCATGGTCTATTCAGCTGAAGAACTGAAAGCAATTGGTGATGTGGTACGTGAATATCCGGATTTACTTGTCGCCACTGATGATATGTACGAAAAGATCCTCTTTGACGGCAAATCATTCGCAACCTTTGCCCAGGTGAACCCTGATCTGAAGGATCAAACGATCACCTTTAACGGCGTCTCCAAAGCCTTCTGCATGACCGGCTGGCGCATCGGCTTTTGTGCAGGCCCTTCTGACATTATCAAGGCGATGACCAAAATTCAGGGGCAGAGTACCTCCAACCCCAATGCCATTGCCCAGAAAGCAGCACTGGCTGCTCTTACCGGCCCAACCGATGAACTGGAAGAGATGGTCGCCACCTACGAAACCCGTCGCGGTTGGCTGGTGGATGCCATCAATGCCATCTCCGGCATGCATGCCATCATGCCCAATGGTGCGTTCTACGTTTTCCCTTCTGTTGAAAACTGGATCGGAAGAAGCACGCCCTCCGGCATCGAATTAACGGATGATGTGGTCATCTGTGAATGGCTACTGGAAGAAACCGGCGTTGCACTCGTACCGGGAACAGCCTTTGGCTCTCCCGGACACGTCCGATTCTCCTATGCAGTCAGTCAGGATACCCTGGAAGATGCGGTAAGCCGAATCGCCAAGGCTGCTGCCAGTCTGACCTGATTAAAATTATGAGCAATCTACTGCGCGGCAGCTTGCTCCAGACCGCTTCAATGAATCCATGTCCTGCATGCTTCTACCCATATTATCCATATATGCTGCCGGTAACCCGGCCAGTGTGAAAATATAAGCCCAGAAACAGGATTCCCGGGGGAAATAACAACTTTCTTTCCTGTATTGAACCAGTAATCCCTGATGGAATTGAGTGACTTTCAGAGAAACACTGCCGGTAAAACTGTCTGCGATTCTTCTTGCCCGATCAATATTCATAATGCACCTCGCTCAATCCGTTGGTGATACCCCTGGCTCGATGTAGCAAGCCCATTTGCCCTCACAACATCCGGGGTGAATAGTTAATCAGCCCATGCGTAGTTCCGGTTCTGATTTCTATATTGGTGGTGACCATAGTTTTCAGAATGCTCACGGCGTTCATGTGTCTCTCGAGCTTCATGCGCCGCATGGTCAGAATACCTTCCATAATGATAGCTACTGTTATAATAGCCGTAGTCATGTTTACGATAAGGTCTGTACGCACCACTGTGCTTATATCCATAACCCTTGCGATGCATACGAACATGCCTGCGATGATACCTTTCGAGTATTTCGTGCTCTCTATACTCTTCATATACCGGTCTGACATTATAAGCAGGTTTCGGGTAATACGTTTGTCTGTCATAGACAGGTTCGGCTCGCACATCACTCAAAATCGCGCCGGCAATAGCTCCGAACACCGCACCGATGACTGCTCCTTCAGCAGTCTCATTGCTCTGGGAACCAATGACTGCCCCGGCTGTAGCTCCCACAGCAGCACCCGTCAGTATGTCTCTCTGTTGCGGATCTGCATAAGCTGATACGCTTGTGAATGAAAGGAAGATCAATCCCAATAATGTTTTTTTCATACTCATCTCCTTTTCAATGGCTGGTGACAGTATCGAATATGCCGTTGCTTGATTAAAGTGGATTTTATCAACTATTCAGGGGGAATTTCGCCCGCCTGTGTTATCCTTTCCATACTTCGCATGCCTTGATCCGGGTAGTGCCTTTTCAAATAAGGTGAATTACTACAGATGAATGTTCAAGATCGATTCAGGAGGCAATTTTCCAGCCGCAGGAGTGCTCGCATACCATCTCCATAAAAACCACCATATTTTGGCGGCAAGCCGTTGTTAATCTTTGGCCAGTGGACTAATAATCTGTAGGTGCCGTTTCAATGCACCTGCAGCCTGGAGATTCCCAGCTTGAAGCTCCAGCTTCATCAAGGCCCTGAGTGCCCCCTCGTGATCAGGTCGCAAGTCCAGAATACGCTGCAACGCCTGTTGGCGCGATAAACCACCCGGAGCAGTGTGTGCCAGTGAATCAAACATACGGTCCGCCAGCGCAAATGCAGGCCAGCGGTCTTTGGGATTGGCACGATTCGCCAGTTTTGCCATTTGCACCACGCGCCGTTCATCACCACTCAACTCCGCCATCCACAAGCGCACATCCAGTCCGGCTCCCACGCGGGCGCGCCTGAATGCTTCGGTATCCTGCTTTGGCACCTGCAAGAATTGCATCGCCTTCGCATCATTCACCCGCCAGCTTAACAGCCAGCGCCACATGTTTAATACATCCCCGCCGCCGCTATAGCGCACGCGCGGCAGGGAAAATTCAATTACCGGCAACCACTCATCCTGCAGCGGCGCTTGCAACAATGGAATCTCACCCCAATACCGCCCGACCCATGTCCATAAGCCTTCACCACCTGTAGCACTGCGGCGTTCGCCGTCAGACAGTGGGCTGAATCGAGCCAACAGCTGCGGCATGGAAATACTGCCGCCTCGCATACCTACCAGCGCCATGCGATAGCCATCGATAAATACCGATGCATGCGGAAATACCTGGCGAAAGGTGGCCATGACAACCTGAATGGATGCCACATCAAACTGGTTTAACGCCAGCCACTGGGCATAGATACCGCCTGCATTAAGCCGTTGGCGCACGCGCTGAAACTGTTGCAGCGATAATAAATTGGCACGCCCGACCATATCCGGATGAAATAAATCGCCGACAATGACATCGTAATGATGTTGATCGCTGCGTAGGAATCGTCTGGCATCATCGCGGAGTATTCGACTGTGACGTGAAATATCGCCATTGACCGGCGCAAATGCGCTGCCTGCCGCTGCTATCGCGCCAGCGGACAACTCTACTGCAGTCCGTTGTAAATCATTCACCCACAGCGAGCCCGATGCTGTAATGCCCGTGCCCAAACCAAGAAACAGCACCGAATGCGGATCCGGATGCAATAACAACGGCAACCGCGCCTGATTGCGCTGCACCGTTACTGCGGTCGGGTCACTGGATGCATCCATGCGCTGCAAATCGGATAGCAGCACCAGCTGCCCGCGCATCAACCCCTGTTGATGTTCAACCACATGCGTCAGGGATACCGCATCCTCAAATACAGATTGATCCGTAACATCTGCCAGAACAGGCAATAAATCGGAGACCGGGGGTAATGCGCGCACCGGAAAAATCAACAGCAACAGAGCTGGTAAGGCCAGCCATATCCGTTTATCCGTCACCCAACGCATACCGCATACAAATAACAACAGCGCAGCAAAACATAATGACAGCGCACTGCCCAGCCATGGCAACAATACAAATCCGGCCAGCATCGCACCAAGCGCTGCCCCGATGCTGTTCACGCCGTACCACCAACCGCCGCTGCCCGTCTCATGCTTGTGAAAATGCCTGGCCAGCAAGGGTAACCATGCCCCCAATAACAGCGTCACCGGCAATGTGGACAGGGCAACCACAGCCCCCTCGCCCAGCATGGCCGCAGCCAGTGAAGAAAATTCCTCCGCCGCAGCCCAGCGGCTGATATCATCAATAACATACAATCCGGCTACCGCCGTCAGCGCAGCCAGTACTGGCAACACATTGAGCCACAAGCGCGTTTGCTCTTTTGTCCGCAACCCCCGCGCCAGCAAACTGCCCAGACCGATGCCAGCCAGATAGACCAATAACAACACGGCCAGAATATATTCGGTCCGCAGCAATATCATGCCAAACAACCGCGTCCACACCACTTCCAGTATCAGCGCTGCCGCCCCGATGCCCGCATATGCGAACAAATCTGACCACGGCGGACGCCGAACCTGTTCCGGTTGGTGATGGATAGCCTCGTCGATTAAATGCCGTGATAATAACCATGCGCACAGCGCCAGCAGCAAACCCGTCAGCGCCACCCACCACAGCGACTCTCGCCAGCCCAGTATCGGCAGCAACAGCAACGGCAATATCGCCCCCGTAGCACCGCCAATAGCATTGATTCCATACATCGAAGCCAGCGAGATGTGCAGTGAAGCCGCCGCCCGAAGCGCCAACGGAAACGCCATCCCCATCGCCAGCGCAGCAGGAAACAGCATCAACAGTACTGCAGCTCCCTGCAGGGACTGCCAGCCGGATACAGACAGACTACTGCCAAGATTGAGTAAAAAGCCGTCCAGCCATGGCATCAACAGCGGCAAAGCCAGTGCATACAAGGCGATGCCGCCTTCGAGCAGAGCCAGCAAGGCCAGCGCAGCACGCGCCGGTTTACCAACACCGCGTCCGGTAAATACAAAACTGCCAACCCCGAGGCCTGCCATAAATGCTGTCACCGTAAACACAGCGCCGAAAATACTGATACCGAACATCAACGACAGCATGCGCGTCCACAACACCTCATACGCCAGCGCCGTCACCCCGGTTGCGCCGTACAAAGCCAATAATGCCCACGTAAGTCTACGTTGGTTCATCAGTATGTCCGCTTAATAAATTGAAAAACATTTCACCACAGAGTACACAGAGTTCCACAGAGTAAAAACAATATTTCAAGCCTGTCGAATCGAGCAAGTAACTGAATCAGCTTGACCTTGTTTTGCTCAAGAGCAAGGCAGAAACGCGGAGCTTACTGCTGTAAGTGAGCACTTCTAACGCGGCTATTGGGCAAAACAAGGGTAAGATGATCAGTTACGTCTTACCAGGGCCAGAACCAGGCGATTGCTGTAGCGGAATGCACTGCAGCCAGGGTCAAACTAAGGCCGGCAAAAATCATATGCGGCAGGAACACATCCTTGCCAAAGGCTACCATGGCAATACCGAGCGTGCCGGTAATCAGCAACAGCACCAGCAATGAAATCCCCATCAAAAACAGAATCTGATGTTTGCGTTCGGTTTCAATTTTTCGCTGCGGGCTGACTTCATCATCGCCGGCAAACTGTTGCATTACCGCTTCAGCTGATTGGGATTCACTGACCTGGGATGTGTTTGATTTGGATGTTGCGGTCTGGGATTCGACCGTGGCTGCAGGCGCAGCAACTAACACTGCTGGCAGAGTTAACATCACCAACATCAATACCGGCAGTATAAACTTAGCCATGTTTGCTGTTGTCCTCTGAACCGGATTCTTCTTCATCCTCTTCATCATCACGTTTTAAAGCACTGCGCCAGTGAATTATGGCCGACAAAATCATCGGCGAAAAGACAAGAAAGAACAGAAAAATAAAAATAAACCACGGGGTATCAATCGTCACATGTAGAAAACGGTAGCTGTCCACGGCCCAGGCATTACCACCACCCACAAGAAGTACAGCCATCAACTGCAGGAATCGCCAAAATAACATCATATTTATTTCTCCTTCGCCGCTTCAGCTGTTCCGGTATCGATGTCCATGGCACAACGAAAACCGAAAAAATTCGATGCATAATTGGGCAGGGCATAATTACGATGATAACTGGTTGTAGAAAGTGGATCACTCTTCCATGAACCGCCACGCATAACCCGGTAAATCAATCGTTCCTGTTCGTCAGAGCCACGATGATAATCGGGATCGGATGCTTTGGGCTCGAAAATTTCCGGGTCGCCTGTGGCACCGGGATAAGGGGTAAATCTGTCCGCCACCCATTGCTGCACATTACCGGCCATATCCATCACACCATACGGGCTGGCACCCTGCGGATATTGGTTGACCGGCGTGGTATGGCCAACCTTATAATAAGTATTGAGATTGGCGGGGTTCATGGCATTACCCCATGGCCAGCGACGTGCATCATCGCCACGAGCCGCTTTTTCCCACTCGGCCGCTGAAGGCAGACGTTTGCCCACCCAGCTGCAATAGTCACGGGCATTATACCATGAAATCATGGTCACCGGATTCATGTTTAAACCCTGTGGAATCTTGCCGTCCACCCAGTTCAATGGCGGGCGATAGTGATTGGCAGCAACAAAGCGTGCATATTCGGCCTGAGTCACCAGATATTTGTCAATCTTGAAAGCAGGCATTCGCACCTGATGGGCCGGTCTGTTCTGTTCACCGGTTCGCGGATCATCGCTACCCATAGTAAATACGCCAGCCGGAATGGTGATCATCCAGGCCAGGTCACGCCATTGCTCTTCCGATAATAATGCTGCCGCCTCGCCCTCGGTGTAGGTGGCTGTAGCACCACCTGTATCTTCGTGCTGCGCCTGTAAATGGACCTCTTCACCTGCCGCACGAACATGTTGTTCCATATCTGCAACATCGTAAGAGGACTTCGCCTGCATTTCCTTCATACGCATGGAACCAAGTTCCATCACATGCAACGAACCACCGATCATGGCCAGCGTAATGCATGTAATAAGTGTCGCCATCAGCAATCGTTTACGGCGACGCATTTCCCGTGCAGAAACTTTAGGGCGATTGATAGCCCGTGATTTTGACTGCGGAATTTTCATCAATAATTGGGTTCAGGAGTCCCTGTCATCAGGCAAACGTTCGGAATCAGAAGATTTAGCATATTTGGAAGTCCAACCGGATCGTCTGCGAACAAACAATTCACCCAAAAAGCCACCAACGGCGCAAAATTCCATTTGTAAAATAACAAACACTGTCATCAACCCCATAGGCAGCAAATGCATACCATCGGGTGCCGGCATATGCATGCTCTGATAATAGCTGATAATGAGAACAGCTGCAGGCGGAAAATGAGCCAGGTATTTTCCGCCGTAGCCATAAATCATGCCAATCAGAACACCGGTTCCAACCGGTAGAACAGTCATGGCAAATACCCAGGCACCGTTAAAACTGCTGATCCCGGAAAACCATTCCAGATGTACATCAAGCAAATCGAAGCCGGTCTGCAGAATTGCACCGCCAACGGCAAACGCAATAGCGCCTCTTAGCCACGCCGGAGCCCACTTTTGATGAACGATATCCATGGCTGCATCAGGATTATGGGCACTCTGATTTGTAACTTGTTGTTCCATTATTTCCC
>JAUZQH010000104.1 GCA_030951065.1 Mariprofundus sp.
AGCAAGTCTGCTGACGCTTAATAGCTGCGGTTATCATTTGGCGGGGCATGGTAATACTGTTGGTGCTATTGCTGCTGATGTTCGAACGGTCAGTGTTGTCGGCAATGCTGAAAAAAATCTGCTGGTCAGATTTCGGCAGCATTTACATTCGGACTCCTATACCATCGTGACAGATGGTGATGTGGCAGATCCGGAGCACCATGCCATAGTTCATGTGAATGTCCCGGCCCCCTCATTTACGCCATCGGCATTCAGCCGTGCCGGTGTTGCAACGCAGTACCGCATGATACTGACAGGCACGGTAGACGTTACCCGGCAAGGAAAAACAATCTGGCAGAGCGGGAAGATACAGCGCCGCGGCGATGTGTTTGTAACGGGCGGCCCGACCAGTATTGAGTCTTCACGTGAACGGTTGTTGAAAGATTTGAGCAAGCAGTGGCTCAATGATGCTGTGAGCCGTTTGCGTTCCGGGTTTTAGCATGAAACAAACAACGCGCCTGCATGATTTTTTTCACCCTGTGGTAATGCTTCATTCCACGGGGTGGAAAATCCATACGCGTTAGATGAATCATCCCGGCGGTTTGTGATGCGATTAAATCCGGACAAATTGCTGCCGGCTCAACATCATGTCTATTATCTTTTTGGGGAAGATCATGATGCCCTGTTTGAAGCAGCGGAATCACTGCTGGAGCCGGGGCATGAAGCTGCGCTGTGCATGCGCCTGGATATCAATGAACTGGCACGCTTTGAAGAAGAATCCAGCAATCAGGGTCTGTTTGGTCCATCCTGCTGTTATGCACTGGTGCGCAATGCCCAGTCAGCAAACCCGAAGCAGGCCGATCATTTGCTTCGGTTGATAGAAAAGTCAGGAGATGAGCACCGGCTGATTATCTGTGCGCCCGGCATGGATTGGAAAAAAGCGTTGCATAAAAAAATGAAAGCGCTGTCTGCACTGCCCCAATGCGAATTCAAACTGCCCGATGAAGCCGGGTTCCGGCGCTGGCTGGATCGGGAATTGACAAGCTCCGGCCTGAATCTCAGCCCCGAAGCAGTCCGGTGGATGGCCGAACGTCTGTTCGGTATGCGAATGGCTGCCCGCCAGATGATTGAACGCTTACGCTGGTATGACAACGGCACGGGCACGGAAATCGGTGTTGATATTGTTGCTCAACTGCTGGGTGAACGGGCACCGGATGCCTTGGAAGACTGGTGCCATGCCGTTGCCATGCGAAAACCCGGAGCTGTGCGACTGGCCATGCGCCTGCTCAGAGAACAGCAGGTGGCGGAAGTGCAGATGATTTCGTGGCTGGGCACACGCATGCAGCAAATACTGATGTATCGCTGGTTTCAGTCGCAGCACGACAGAAACCCGCTGGCTGCGGCCAAAGTATTCGGTGAAGCCCGGCTGAAAGTGGCAGATGAGTCGCGCTGCTGGCGTGGTGCTGAGTTGACAGCTGCAGTCAGCCTGATCGTGCAGGCTGAAAAACGGGTCAAGGGCGCTTCGGTGGAAGACAAGCATATTGTCATCGAACAACTGACGCTGGATTTGACTGGCACGGACAGGCTGGTTGAAATGGAAATCACAACGGCATGAACTGGATGGATTTTGAGGCTGCACATGTCTGGCATCCCTACGCCAGTATGTTACATCCCGTACCGGCTTATCCGGTCAAACGTGCTGAAGGTGTTTATCTTGAGCTGGAGACCGGGCATCGGCTGGTTGATGGTATGGCTTCATGGTGGTGCGCTATCCACGGTTACAATGTACCTGAACTCAATGCGGCAATTGAAAAACAATTGCATGAAATGGCGCATGTGATGTTCGGAGGTCTGACTCACAGGCCCGCAGCAGATCTTGCCAGGAAGCTGCTTGAAATATCACCGGCCAATATGAATCACGTTTTTTTTACCGATTCCGGCTCTGTCGCAGTGGAAGTGGCTATCAAAATGGCGCTGCAATACTGGCAGGCACAGGGGAACACTGGGAAAAACAGGCTGTTGACCATTCGTGGCGGCTATCACGGCGATACGTTCGGAGCCATGAGTGTCTGCGACCCCGTGTCGGGTATGCATCACCTGTTTTCCGGCCTGCTGGCTGAACAGCTCTTTGCCGATGCGCCTGCAACCCGAATGGATGAGGCATGGAATGAATCACAAATTCAATCGTTTGCTGCCATGATCGAACAGCATCAGCATGAAATCGCAGCTGTGATTCTGGAACCTCTTGTGCAGGGAGCCGGGGGTATGCATTTTTATGCACCGGAATTTTTGCGCCGGGTGCGGACTTTATGCGACAAATATGACGTGCTGCTGATCTGTGACGAAATCGCCACCGGCTTTGGCCGAACCGGAACCATGTTTGCCTGTGAACAATCAGGCATACAGCCTGATATTATGTGCATCGGAAAAGCGCTGACCGGAGGCTATATGACACTGGCCGCCACCTTATGCTCCGGCCGTGTTTGCGATGGTATCCATGCTGATAGCGGGAGTGAACAGTCCGGCGTGCTGATGCATGGGCCCACATTCATGGCCAACCCGTTGGCCTGTGCCGTAGCCCTGGCCAGTATCGAATTGTTACTGGACTCTCCGTGGCAAACTCGCGTTACCGCCATTGCGCAGCAACTTGAACAACAGCTGGCTGATTGCCGGAAATTCGATGCTGTGGCAGATGTTCGCATCAGGGGGGCAATTGGCGTGATTGAAATGCGGCAACCTGTCGATGTGGCACGGGTTCAGAAAACACTGATCGAGCAGGGCGTCTGGCTGCGTCCGTTCGGAAAGCTCCTGTACACCATGCCTCCCTTTGTGATCACGCCGGAGCAATTAAGCCGGGTGACTGCTGCCATGTCGCTGGTTTGTGCACAGCTTGCACAGCACGACATATGAACAAGCTGCTGAGCACTGGAAATCATGATCGTGATGCAGCCGGCATGACCTATATTTACCCTGTCGTTTCCCGCCGTGCCGGCGGTGTCTCTGTCGGTGTTAACCTGAACACGAACAATGCCTGTAACTGGCACTGCGCTTATTGTCAGGTTCCTGACCTTGTTCGCGGCGTGGCTCCGGAGATTGATCTTGAATTGTTGCGAACCGAACTGACCGCAATGCTGAATGACATTGTACACGGCCCGTTTATGTCCCAATGCGTGCCGGAAGCTTGTCGTAGTCTGTGTGACATAGCTATTTCCGGTAATGGAGAGCCGACCAGCAGCGCTGCCTTTGACCAAGTGGTTACGGTGCTTGTTGATGTGATGCAGCAATTCGGGCTGTCTGTTCCGCTCCGGCTGATTACCAATGGCTCCTATGTGCATAAGCCACATGTGCAGAAAGGGCTGGCGCATATGGCAAAACACCATGGCGAAATCTGGATCAAGGTAGACAGTGTGACCGATGCCGGTCTCCAGCGAATCAACGGCGTCAAACTTGATGCCGAACGGCTGTATCGGCAGATACTGGCAGCGGCTGGAATCTGTCCGACATGGATTCAGACTTGTATGGCAGCCTGGGATGGTCAGCCACCCACTGAGCATGAACTGGCTGCTTATATCGGTTTTCTTAAGACATTAAAGCGGGATGGCGTGCCGATTCAGGGTATCCTGCTGTATGGACTGGCACGACCCTCATTACAGGAAGAAGCCATGCATCTGAGTGCGCTGGATGAAGTATGGATGCAGATCACTGCAGAACGTATTCGCCAGACCGGCTTCATGGTAAACCTGTCCCTTTAAGGAGATGCTGATTGATTGTCATCCTGACAAAAATAAGTCCGCTCAGGCAAAAGCGTGGTTTTGCCATCGCTTGCACGATGCGCTGATATCAGTGCTTCCGCGCCATCATCTCACGGCTTTATGAATGACAGGCTAAAAATCATCCAGCATGCCTTCCAGTGTTTCCACATCAATACGCATTTGGCCGCGCCCTTCGCGTTGAACGAGGATACCGTCCTTTTTTAACTGACTGATTGCACGTGAGATAGTTTCACGGCTGGTGGAAAGCTGGTCGGCAAGTAACTGATGGGTTGGCAGCACAGTCGTGTACCAGCCGTCATGATCCTGCTGACTGAAACGCTGGCAGTGGTCAACCAGGTAGGCATACAGACGGTGTGATACATCCATACTGCTGATGCGTTCCAGTACACGGCTGGTTTTGCGCAAACGGGAAGCGATTTCTTTTAGCAGTTTCAATGAAATAGCCGGCTGCTCAAGCAGTAGTGGTACGAGATCACGTCTGCGAATATTGGCAAATTTCGAATCCACCATGGTCGTTACATTGGCTGAACGCGGCTCTTCATCCAGCAGCGACATCTCGCCAAAGAACGACCCTTTGCCCAGTAATGCCAATACAACCTCACGCCCGTCAACAGAATAAGTCGAGACTTTTACTTCCCCGTCCAGGATGACATACATCGAATCTCCCGGCTCAAACTCCTGCACGACGGTACTTTTTTTGCAGATTTCAATACTGCTGGCCAACGCGGCAATCGATGCCAGTTCCTCCTCATTCAGCTCGGAGAACAGTGGTACCTTTCGTAGCAGATCAATCATTTCCATCGAGTTCTCCGTTGCGCATCAGGGAGACCGGCCACACAGCGGTCAAACATTCACCCAGATGAGGACGCATCAACTGCAAGGCTGTTTCGATTCGATCACTGGTATCAATGGCCTCGATAAGCAAGGGCAAGTCGCTGGACAGGGCAAGAAATGAAGTCGAGTGAACATCGCCATGCGAGCCCATACCCTCGATACCGCGCACCACCGAAACCCCGCGCAAACCGGCATTCCGGCACAGGTCGAGGATCGCTTCCATGGCCGGTTTGCCATCAATGCGGCTGGATTCTGTCAGATAGATACGCAGACATGAGCCTTCAATCATATTTGCCCTCCATGCCCTGATGCTGATTTAGTGTGAATACACTGGCACCCGTCAGCTTACCGATGCAGCTGTCGCATGCAAGGAATCACTCACACCAAGGGTGTATAAAGACAAATGCCTGATGAAAAAGAGGGCGATGACATGAAGTCATGGTTGTTTGAATAGCGGCCTGACGCGCAGGAGCGGGAATCGAATAGCTCACCTAAAATACTGTAATACAACTATAAATACTATTCGGTTTTGAAAGATACCGTCAAAAGTACCGCCAGTTTCCTGTTTGCTCAAACAAACTGCCCGGAATATAGATGCGTACTTTGCGTGCCATGGCTCTCATCATACACACAACAATAATTAACTCAATAACTCATGCCCCTTGCCTAGCCTGCGTTCGGACTATTACTGGTCGATGTGTTTTCCGGGTTGGATGGTCAAAATGCTGGCAATGTGGTTTCTACCTTGCATTCATGCGATGCAATAGGTTTAACGCTGGTTTCCCTGTGAAAAAAGTACCGTCATAAATACCGTCGCAAGTCGGTGTTCCTTGGATACCACAGGATGGAATGGACAACAGGGCAACAAAAAAAGTCAGCAACCGCAACGATTACTGGCTTTCTCTGTGCATCTTTGGATGCATTTATGGTACCGGGAGCGGGAGTCGAACCCGCACGGACAGTTAAGTCCTCGGGATTTTAAGTCCCGTGTGTCTACCAATTCCACCATCCCGGCATTGGCAGGCTGTAAAGCGGCGGCAATCATGCCAAAACAGAGCGATTGCGCAACAAACTGTCGAATGGATATCCGATCTGAGTTATTATTCTACGAGCCTGACATTAATTTGACCGCGAACAGGGTCGGTGGAATCAATCACTACATCCATACGGTCTCCCAGATGATACGCCCGTCCACCCTTGCGTGCAGCGAGACTATGGCCGGCTTCATCCAGCACAAAGGCACCTGACAAGTCATCCACATCCAGAGATGCTTCGGCCATACTTGGCTCCAGTTCAAAGAAAATGCGGCGTTTGGTCAGTCCGGAAATGCGTGCCGGCATGGTTTTTCCAACATCCTTGCTATGGAACAGGGCGGCCAGCATGGCCTGCGTATCCCATTCGGCGCGCTGCTGTTTACGCTCCTGGATAGAGGTCTGTGCCCCGATTTCTGCCAGTGTATTTTCAGGCTGTACGCTGTCCGGGTTTTCACCTCTGACAAGTGCTTTCAGACGGCGATGAACCACCAGATCGGCATAACGCCGGATCGGACTGGTGAAATGGGCATACGTTTCATACGCCAGCCCGAAATGTCCTGCATTATGCGGCGTGTATTGCGCCCGTTGCATGGAGCGCAGAACCAGCCGGTGCAGCACATGTGCAAACGGTTTCCCTTCGGATTGCTCCAGTACCTGCTGCACATGAGCCGGCTTTACATGAGCCTCCTTATCTTTCGCTTTGGCCTTGGGCAATCGAACAAACATGCCAAAGGGCGCCAGGAACTCGTTCAGTGTTTCAATCGCCTCGCGTTCCGGTGGCGCATGTACCCGGTAGAGCAGCGCGCACTGCCGCTGTTCCATATATTCGGCCACGGCGGTATTGGCGGCCAGCATCATTTCTTCAATCAGGCGGTGGGCAATATTGCGAGGGGATTCGCACATATCGGTTACTGTATCATTTTCCAGCTTTGCCCGTACCTCGGGCATATCGAGATCAAGCGCACCGCGCTGGGCACGTTTGATTTCCAGCTTGCGAAACAGGCGGGCGGCATCATCGAGCATGGCGCGAACCGAATCACTTTCGATGGCTGTCTGATCCCCATCTTCCAGATATCTGGCCACCTGTGTATAGGTCAAACGCGCCTGTGAATGAATGACCGATTCATAGACATGGATGGCACGCCGCCTGCCATTGGCATCAAAACGCATGCGCACGGTCATGGCCAGTCGCGCTACATTTGGATTCAGCGAACAAAGCCCGTTGGACAGCTTTTCCGGCAGCATCGGAATCACCCGGTCCGGGAAGTAAAAAGAGTTGGAGCGATTCAACGCTTCCTGATCCAGTGCCGATTTCGGCGTGACATAATGCGCCACATCGGCAATGGCCACCCAGGTCTCGAAACCTTCGCCGCGCGGCAATACGCAGATTGCATCATCAAAATCGCGTGCATCCTCACCATCGATGGTGACAAATGGCAAATGGCGCAAATCCTTGCGCCCTGTCAAATCGCTTTCCTCGACTGTATCAGAAAAATGATTCGCTTCGGCGATGACTGCAACAGGGAATTCTTCAGCCAGCTGCTGTTCGGCCACAATCAGATCAATCAATCGTGAAGGCGACAACTGATCGCCGAGCACCTCAAGCACTTTACCACGTAAATGTCCCGGTCCGCGCTTGATATCGACACGAACCCAGTCGCCATGATGAGCGCCGCCTGCATCATCACGTTTGATCAGTATCGTCTGCGGAATCTTGCGTGAGCGTGGCTGCACAATGCCAATACCACCCTGGATCAGAAACTGGCCCACCAGTACTGTCGGTGCATGCGCCACAATACGAACCACTTCAGCCGATTCTCGCCCGCGCTTGCGCACCGGCCGAACTTCAACGGTATCGCCGTGCATCACTTCCCGCATTTCTTCATGCGGGAGGAAAAAGCCTTTTTCGATCCCTTCGACATCGACAAAACCGAAGCCGTCGGGATGAGCGGAGACCGTGCCGGTATACAAACGCTGATCCACACGCCCGCTTCCACGTCGTGAGGACTGTCTGTCCGGCCGGGCACGGGAAGTACTGCGGCCACGCTTGTCTTCCTGTTTATTCTCTCGCTTTAGCGAATCCCATGGACTTGCTTTACTGGTATCGCCTTTGCGCCCGGGTTTGCGCGAACGACTTCCCCATGGCGAATTTTCCGGCGACTCTTTTTGATCTGGTTTCTTGCTATTCTTTCTTGACACGATCTAACCCCAACCTATGATTGCGCGCCTTCCGGCAGCTGCGCTGTGCGGTAGTCTAAGCCGAGGTGGCGGAATTGGTAGACGCGCTGGCTTCAGGTGCCAGTTTTCTCACGAAAGTGCTGGTTCGACTCCAGTCCTCGGTACCATATGATAATATCATGTAGAAGCATAAAGAGGCAGTAACCGTTGTGGTTGCTGCCTTTTTTGTTGTTTACTGTGTCAGCAAGGCGCATAATGTCGCACACAATGGCTCGTTTTTGTGGGGTACAATCCGTGGTATGAACGACCGTACCCCTCCTTACT
>JAUZQH010000105.1 GCA_030951065.1 Mariprofundus sp.
TTGATGAAAGTGGCGGGCGCTTATTGGGAAGGTAATTCCGATAATGAGCAGCTGCAGCGGATCTATGGGACGGCATGGGCATCCAAGGCCGATCTGAAAGCCTATTTGCATCGCCTCGAAGAGGCCGAGAAGCGCGATCACCGCAAACTGGCCAAGTCACTGGATTTGTTTCATCTGCAGGAAGAAGCTCCGGGCATGATTTTCTGGCATCCGAAGGGATGGTCGGTCTGGCAGAGCGTGGAACAGGAAATTCGTGCTGTGATGCGTGACAATGGTTATCAGGAGATCAAGACACCGCAGCTGGTGGATCGCAAACTATGGGAAAAATCCGGGCATTGGGACAAATTCCGTGATGAGATGTTTACCACCAATACAGTAAACCGCGATTACGCCATCAAGCCGATGAACTGCCCGTGCCATATTCAGGTGTTTAATCAGAATCTGCATTCTTATCGCGATTTACCGCTGCGTTTGGCCGAGTTCGGTTCCTGCCATCGCAATGAGCCATCCGGCACGCTGCATGGCTTGATGCGGCTGCGTAATTTTGTGCAGGATGATGCGCATATCTTCTGTACCGAGGACCAGATTCAGGATGAGGTGTGTGCGTTTATCGATCTGACGTATGATGTGTATAAGCGTTTCGGTTTTGACGATGTGATTATCTTCCTGTCTGACCGGCCGGACAATCGCGTAGGCACCGATGCGCAGTGGGACAAGGCGGAAGCCGCGCTGCATCAGGCGCTGCAATCGAAGAATATCGAATACGGCGAGAATCCGGGCGAAGGTGCTTTTTACGGGCCGAAGATTGAGTTTTCACTCAAAGACTGCCTGGGCAGGGTATGGCAGTGCGGTACGATTCAGGTCGATTTCTCCATGCCGGGCCGGCTCGATGCTGTCTATGTGGCCGAAGATAGCTCGCGTCAGACGCCGGTCATGTTGCATCGCGCCATTCTCGGATCGATGGAACGCTTTATCGGTATTCTGATTGAACACCACGAAGGCAAGTTTCCTTTCTGGCTGGCGCCGGTGCAGGCGGTGATGTGTAATATCACCGATTCGCAGGCTGAATATGTGTCAGAATGCTGCAAAAAGATGAAAAAAGCGGGTTTCAGGGTTGATGCGGACTTGCGAAACGAAAAGGTCGGCTATAAAGTGCGCGCCCACACGTTGGCGCGGGTGCCTTTTATTCTTGTTGCCGGAGATCGGGAACGGGATGAAGGAACGGTCAGTGTGCGTGATTTAAGTGGTCGGAATCTTGGAGCTTTCAGTCTGGATGACTGGATTTCCGAGATGCAAAAGAAACGCGAAAATCACGAATAGATATGACGTTTAAGATAATGGAAGGAGTCTTGTATTAAAAAGGATTTGCCGATCAACTACGATATAGACGCCACTGAGGTGCGCGTGGTTGACGATACTACAGGGGAGCAGCTTGGCGTTTTGCCACTGAGAGATGCTGTATCCGAAGCCGCAGCCAAGGGTCTTGATCTGGTGCTGATGGCAGCAAAGAGTAATCCACCGGTCTGCAAGATCATGGATTACGGCAAATACAAGTACGAGCAGAGCAAGAAAGCCAATCTTGCCAAGAAACGTCAGCATGTGATGCAGATAAAGGAAGTGAAGGTCGGCGCCAATACCGATGTTCACGATATGGAAGTGAAAATGAAGGCAGCGAAGAAATTCCTGTCGCAGGGTAATAAGGTGAAGATCTCCCTGCGTTTTCGCGGACGTGAAATGGCACATACCGGGCGCGGTCTGGATCAGATGAAGAATGTTGCCGGTTTTTTGGAAGAGTTTGGCAAGCCTGAAAAGATGCCGAACATGGAAGGGCGACAGATGATCATGATCATGGCGCCACACAAAAAATAAGAGTTGCTCTTCAGGGTTTAAAAAGACCCTCGACAGGGTCTTTTTTAGTTTACGAGAAGGAAGAATACAATGCCTAAGATGAAATCAAACAGCGGTGCTGCAAAACGTTTTACCAAGACCGGAAGCGGAAAATGGAAGCGGAACAAGGCGTTTGCCAGCCATATTCTGACCAAGAAGTCGCCCAAGCGTAAACGCAATATGCGCGGAACCGAGCTGGTTGCCGCTGCGGATTGCAAATCACTGGATCGTCTGGTTCCCGGTCGTTAAACCGTTCCAGGTCGCCAAGCAAGAATTGTTTAGAAGTTTTAGGTTAGGAGAGAGATATGCCTCGCGTTAAATCCGGAGTACAGGCGCACGCGCGCCACAAAAGTGTTATCAAGGCAGCCAAGGGTTACCGTGGCCGTCGCAAGAGCTGCTTCCGTGTAGCTACCCAGGCGGTTGATAAAGCACGTCAATATGCTTATCGTGATCGCAAGGTGAAAAAGCGTGATTTCCGCAGCCTGTGGATTGTGCGCATCAATGCGGCTGCCAAACAGAATGGTTTGAACTATTCAGGTTTTATGCACGGCCTCAAACTGGCTGGTATTGAACTGGATCGTAAAGTGTTGGCTGATATCGCAGTTCGCGATGCTGAAGGTTTTGCGACGCTGGCAGAAACAGCTCGCGCACAGATTCAGTAACTAATAATCACCGGCCAAGGTCGGGATGTTGAATGATGAAATGGCAGGGCTATCGTAGCTCTGTCATTTTTTTTGGTGAGATAGATATAGTCAAAGGCTTTTACCGCAGAGGGCGCAAAGTTACACAGAGTAAGGCAAAAACATGGAGGGGGGTGATGCAGTGCATGCCAGCGAGAGTATTCCTGTACTACTAACTTTTTGCTACTCATTGTGTCTTGGTGCCTTTGTGGTGAAATAAGAGGTAACAGTTATGAGCGAGATTGATGCGTTAAAATTGCAGCTGGAATCATTGCAGAGCGAGGCGCTGGCGGCATTTTCTGCGGCAGACAGTTTGAATGATCTGCAAGCTTTGCGGGTCAGCTATCTGGGTAAAAAAGGTGCCTTGACCGAAGTGCTCAAGGGTGTCGGCAAGCTGCCGCCTGAAGATCGCCCTGTAATTGGTAAATTCGTCAACCAGACCAAGCAGGCACTTGCTGCCGCACTCGATGCGACCGAAGCCGAATTGGCAGTGAAGGCCAAGTCTGCGCGTATCGAGTCCGAAAAAGTGGATGTGAGTCTGCCCGGTCGTAGCGGGCCGAAAGGCGCATTGCATCCGGTGCAGCAGGGGCTGGATGAGCTGACGGCGATTTTTGTACAGATGGGTTTCGATGTGGCGGAAGGGCCGGAAATCGAGGATGAATTTCACAATTTCGATGCTCTGAATATTCCACCCGAGCACCCTGCCAGGGCCATGCACGATACTTTTTTCATCAAAGACATGAGAAATGCCGACGGTACGGAACCCATGTTGCTGCGCACCCATACGTCACCGGTTCAGATTCGTGCCATGAAGCGCTTTCTGGCTGAAGGCGGAGAGCCTCCGCTGGCTGTGGTCGCGCCCGGGCGCGTGTATCGCTGTGATTATGATGTGACTCATTCGCCGATGTTTCATCAGGTTGAGGTATTCAAGGTTGACCATGATGTGTCGCTGTCCCATCTCAAAGGTGTGCTTCAGTATTTTCTGTCTGCCTATTTCGAGAAGGATGTGGCGATTCGCTTGCGTCCGCACTATTTCCCGTTCACCGAGCCATCTGCCGAAGTGGATATCGGTTGCGTGTTCTGTGCCGGTAAGGGTTGCCGTATTTGTAAAGGCAGTGGCTGGATCGAGGTGCTGGGCAGCGGCATGATTCATCCGAATGTACTGAAATCCGTCGGTATTGATGCCGGCGAATTCTCCGGATTTGCCTTCGGACTCGGTGTGGAGCGTATGGTGATGCTGAAGCAGGGTATTCCCGATTTGAGGCTGTTCTTTGAAAACGATGTCCGGTTCCTGAGCAGGATGGGGGTGGCGAAATGAAAATTCCTTTTTCCTGGTTGAAAAAACATGTGGCGCTTGCTGCAAATCCAGACCAAATTGCCGATGATCTGGTACGTCTGGGCCATGAAGTTGAAGGCGTGGAAACGCCGCGCGCTGCGGTGAAAGGCGTGCGAGTCGGCTTGATCGAATCGAAAACGGCCCACCCCGATGCTGATAAGCTGAGTCTGTTGAAAGTGAATATCGGCGAGGCCGAGCCGCTGGATATCGTTTGCGGGGCAGCCAATATGGGTGAAGGGGACAAGGTGCCGGTGGCAACCATTGGCACTGCCTTGCCTGGTGGCCTGAAGATTAAAAAAGGCAAAATTCGCGGTGAAGTCAGTTGCGGTATGTGCTGCTCCGAGGTGGAACTCGGGCTGGCCGAGGATTCCGATGGCCTGTTGATTTTACCGGCAGATGCACCGGTTGGTGCTGAAGTCGGCGAATACCTTGAGCTGGAAGAGGCGGTCTTCGATCTTTCAATCACCCCGAATCGTGGTGATTGTATGAATGTGCGCGGTATTGCCCGAGATCTGGCAGCGGATGCAGGGCTACCGCTGGTGGAAATCAGCATGGCGGATTTTGCAGTCGATGATGCGGTGGCTGTGCCGAACGTATCTGTATCTGCCGGTGCGGATTGTCCGGTGTATCTGGCCAGAAGCATTCAGGGGGTGAACGTCACTGATTCGCCGGACTGGATGCAGGCCAGTCTGATCATGGCGGGCATGCGTCCGGTCAACGGTATTGTCGATGTGCTGAATTATATCATGCTTGATCTCGGCCAGCCGATGCATGCATTTGATGCAGATCGGCTGACGGGTGATATTGTGATCCGTTCGGCCATGCAGCATGAAGGTTTTGCGGCTCTGGACGGGCGTGAATTGAAACTGCATGCCGGTGATCTGGTGGTCAGCGATGATGCCAGTGTGATTGCGCTGGCCGGCATTATGGGGTCCGGGGCGACAGGCGTTACCGGCACAACGACAAACATTGTTCTTGAATCAGCATTTTTCCGACCGGCCCGTGTGAGTGAAACCCGGCGTATTTACGCCATGGTCAGCGAGGCATCGATGCGTTTTGAGCGCGGTGTGGATCCGGCCATGGTCGGGATCGCCATGCAGCGTGCGACAGCCATGATTGTGGAGCTGTTTGGTGGCAAGGCCGGAGATATCCGGCAGTGCGGTGATGCCGATGCGATCAATGCCGGTCGTACGGTGGATTGTTCGGTTTCTGCCATTGCCACGCGGCTGGGGGTGGATATTCCACCATCCGCTGATGATGTGCTGGCGCGCATGGGTTTTGATGTGAAGCGTTACGGCGATCAACTGGATGTGACCGTTCCATCCTTTCGTCACGATGTGTCGATCCCCGAAGATTTGTCCGAGGAATATGCGCGCATTATCGGTTTTGATGCCATCCCGGCAGTGTTGCCGCCGCTGGCGGTGACCCGCCCCGCTCGGCAGGACCGCTCTGTTCATGATGCTGTCAGTGGTGGTTTTTTACAGGTGGTGACCTATGCCTTTGTTTCCGCCGATGAACAGCGATTGTTTGTTGCCGATGATGGCATGGATATCGTGCTGGAAAATCCGATTTCCGATGCCATGAGTGTGATGCGTCGTTCCCCGTGGCCGGGGTTGCTGAATATCGCCAGATATAATCTGAACCGGCAGCAGCCGGGCGTGGCCCTGGTGGAACAGGGACGTATCTATGCCAGAGCGGATGCAGGACAACATAATGAAACCAATACCCTGGCATGGCTGATGGTCGGCCAGGCGCAACCGGATACATGGTATGCTCCGGCACGACAGGCTGATTTTTTCGATTTGAAAGGTGCGGTTGAAGCGTGGTTGTCATTGCGTGGTCTGACGGGACGTTTTATTGCCGATGATGCGATTCAGGGTTTGCAGGCGGGTCAGAGTGCCAGGATTCTGGTGGGCCGTACCGAGGTTGGCCGTATTGGCCGGGTTGACAGCGAAATTGCAACCGGTTTCGATATGGATGTGCCTGTCTTTGTGGCTGAAATCAATCTGGATGTATTGCCGTCAGGCAAGAAAGCGAAATTCGCCTCGCTGCCGGAATTTCCGGGCGTGGAACGTGATCTGGTTTTCCTGTTTGATAAACACACATCTTCCGATGCGATCCTGAATGCCGTGAAGAGCAGCGCCGGAAAGTTTTTGACCAATGTCCGTGTTTTTGATCTGTACGAAGGCAAGGGTGTGCCGGAAGGGAAAGTCAGTTTGGGTATTCGTTTCACCCTGCAGGATGCGAAGCGGACGCTGACTCAGGAAGACGCTGATGCGGCTTCCGCATCGATCATTGCAGCCATGGAAAAACGGTTCGGAGCCAGTCTGCGCGGATAAAGCAAACGGGAGGCCATAGTCCTCCCGTTTTTTCTGCATGTATTGCAAATCAGGGCATTTTGGACTATATGGTTACCATCACCAGTCGGTGATGGGGGGCGGGATGTCTGCAGATGAACCGAATAAAGACAAGTTTTACGTTGAAGGAAAAGATTTCGACAACAAGCTGTTTGCAAATGAACTGGATCATATCCTGGGGGAAGATCCGGAGCATAGAACTCCTGGCAGGGAGAAGAATTTGGTTGGACTTGCCTTTTCCGGCGGTGGTATCCGTTCGTCGACATTCAGCCTGGGAGTTACACAGGCATTGGCGGAAAATGGATGGTTAAGCAAAATACATTATTTATCCACTGTATCCGGAGGTGGATATATTGGTTCATCTTTAACCTGGCTTTTTTCACAGGCAAAAAATTTTTCAGGGAAACCGTTTAATACTACAGAAAACTTTCCGTTCAAAAAAGCGCTTGGTAGTCATGCACAAGATTCCGGTGCAAGGGAGTCGCGCTGCCTGATTCGTCATTTGCGACAGGGGAGCAACTATCTCACACCCGGCGGCGGAATTACCGGAGCATCGCTCTTGGCCGTCATCCTTCGTGGTGCGATATTGAGCCTGTTGACGTTTGTCATTCCACTCGTGCTTATTATTGCGATATTGGTTCATTATGAATTCCTGGTGCCATATCCCGGCGACATTCATGTGCTGCTTGCAAATAAAGTCATTTATTTGGCGGCGGTTTTTTTTGGTCTGTTTGTTGTTTTGAGTTTATTGTATGGCCTGGTTTCACGTCTGCATGTGACCAGGACATTTGCATATAAAACCAGGCGATACTTTGAAATAGTCACCGGCAGGTTGCTGAAGATGACCGCATGCCTGCTGGTTGTCGGCAGTTTGCCGGTTTCCTACTATGTCCTGACTACATATATGTCTGCTCCGGAGGCGGCATCAGGCATAACATTGGCAGGACTTGTTTCGGCGATTGTGTCGATCATGCAAGTGAAAAACAAAAACAGGAAACCATCTCTGGGTATTATTGCGCCTCTGGCATTGTCATTGCTGGTATACGGTGTTCTTCTACTGGCCTATTGGGGCGTAGAACAATATTACACGGAGATCTGGGCGTGGAAGTGGCCTGCCATAGCCGTAGTCGCAATTTTATCCGTGACTGTGAATATCAATTATATCTCTATCCACCGCTATTATCGTGATCGTCTGATGGAATTGTTTATGCCTGATAAAGATCAAAAAAATGAGTCTTTTTCCAGTGCTTCTGAGGCCAATGGGACACCACTGCATAAGATGTGTGATTTCAGAGCCGGCGTTTCAGGTCCATATCATCTGATTAACACCAATATGGTAACCGAAAATTCTACAAACAAAAAACTTAGCGGGCGAGGGGGGGCAAATTTCCTGCTCTCTCCATTATATTGTGGCAGTGAAGTCACAGGCTGGCGTGCTACCGGGAAATACATGGGTGGACGTATGAACCTGGCGACAGCTATGGCAATTTCCGGAGCTGCGGCAGATCCGCATGGTG
This sequence comes from Mariprofundus sp., assembly GCA_030951065.1. GTDB lineage: Bacteria > Pseudomonadota > Zetaproteobacteria > Mariprofundales > Mariprofundaceae > Mariprofundus. The sequence continues at coordinate 7,778 of JAUZQH010000105.1, forward strand.
CTCCGGGTGGTGAGGGCTTAACACGGAATCGAAGTGTTTCTTTGTTAATGGCCCTGTTTAATGTGCGCCTCGGGTATTGGGCACCTAATCCCGCCCCTGAGCATAAGGCCATGTTTACCAATTCACCCAATTGGTTGGTACATGGTTTACGTGAAATGTTTGGGTTCGGTTTGAATGAGACCGGACGCTATGTGCATATTGCTGATGGCGGACATTATGAAAACCTGGCGTTATATGAATTGATCCGTCGCAGGCTGAAAACGATAATCGTTTGTGATGGAGGTGCGGATCCGGATTATACATTTGATGATTTTGCCAATTTTGTCGAGAAGGTCAGGGTGGACTTTGGTGCAGATATAAAAATGCCCTCATTTTTGACAATGTGTCCGAGTCCCGATGTAGATGCATCGGGGAATAAAAAAAATCCATACGGCGTCGATTTGGCTGAAAAAGGTTATGTGACGGGCAGAATTTCATATTGTGATGGAACGTTCGGAAAATTAATTTATATTAAAACCACGTTGATTGGAAAGCTGCCAAAGGACATTTATGGTTACAAAAGTGCCCATCCCGAGTTTCCCGATGAAACCACGGCAGATCAGTTTTTTGATGAAAAGCAGTTTGAGGCCTATCGGGAATTGGGATATCGCATAGGAAAATCCATGATGAACGATACGGGCCTGAAAAAACGCTTTGCGGGTTTAAAACAGGTGAGGCCCGAAACAACCTGATTGACCGGAACAGATTTCAAGGCAGCGTGCATTGTCATGTTGGCAGGAGTGGATGAAGTAGGGCGCGGGCCGTTGGCAGGGCCGGTGGTGACGGCGGCAGTGATTCTGTCGCCGGATGATCCTTATCTGGGCAAATATCGGGATTCCAAAAAAGTGGCCGAGAAAAAACGGCTGAAGCTTTATCATCATATCCGCAGACATGCCGTAGCCTGTTCGGTATCCATGGCAACCATAGATGAGATCGACCAGCTCAATATCCTGCACGCCACGATGTTATCGATGCGCAGGTCGGTTGAAGGTCTGACCATGACACCTGCCAGAGTATTGGTCGATGGTAATCGCATTCCTGATCTGGCCGTGCCTGCCGAAGCCGTTATCGGCGGGGATGATTCGGTGCAGGAGATCGCTGCTGCATCAATAGTAGCTAAAGTCATCAGGGATCGCATGATGGCGATGTTCGATACACAATTCCCCGGCTACCAGTTTTCCAGACACAAGGGCTATGGCACCAAAATCCACATGGATGCCTTACATGAACTTGGCCCGTGTCCGATTCACCGAAAATCCTTCGCCCCGGTGGCGAAGCTTTTATAAGCTTTTCACCGCAGAGGACGCAGAGTTACGCAGAGTAAAAACAAAAGTTTTGGGTGGCGTGTGTTGATTGGGGATATTCTTTGCACGAAGAAGACCGCCTCAATGATTTAAACCTCTAATATTTCAAGATTATACTCTGCGTAACTCTGCGCCCTCTGCGGTGAAATGCCTTTATAAGATATATCTGGAAAGATCCTCGTCTTCGCAGATTTCACCCAGCTGTTCCCGTACATATGCTGCATCTACGCATATGTTTTCACCGCTGCGATCAGAAGCTTCAAAGCTGATATCTTCCAGTACGTGCTCCAGCAGGGTATGCAGGCGACGGGCACCGATATTTTCAGTTTTCTCATTCACCAGCACAGCGATACGGGCCAGTTCGGAGATGCCGTCTTCATCAAACTCAATGGTGACATTTTCAGTATGCAGCAGGGCAGCATACTGGCGTGTCAACGAGGATTCCGGCTCGACCAGAATGCGGCGGAACTCCGTTTCACCCAGCGCATGCAGATTAACCCGGATGGGAAATCGACCCTGTAGTTCAGGAATCAGATCGGATGGCTTGGCCAGATGAAAAGCGCCGGAGGCAATGAACAGAATATGGTCGGTTTTGATGTGGCCATAGCGTGTATTCACGGTTGTGCCTTCAACCAGTGGCAGCAGATCCCGCTGTACACCCTCGCGTGAAACATCACCACCCTGTACACCGCTGCGGTGGGTGATTTTATCCATTTCATCGAGAAAAACGATGCCGTCGTTTTCAGCCCGCTTGATGGCCTCATCCTTGATGGCATCCATATCCAGCAGGCGGTCTGCCTCCTGTTGCTGAATAATTTTCAAGGCATCGGATACATTCATGCGCTTGCTGGTTTTCTGTTTACCCATCATATTGCTGAGCATATCCTGGATATCCATGGCTTCGGTTCCCTGTCCGGTAAACATCTGCATGACCGGAATGCCATGTTGCGGTTCCACATCAATTTCAACCTGTCGCCTGTTTAATTCACCGAGGCGCAGTTTATGGCGCATTTTTTCTCGCGATTCGCTGGATGAGGCCTTGGTATCGCTGCTATGCGGGCCATTGGGCGCGACCGGATGCGGAATAAGAATATCGAGCAGCCTGTCTTCGGCTGCTTTTTCAGCTTTGGTTTGTACGCGAGCCAGATGCTCTTCACGCACGATTTTAATCGCGGTATCGACCAGGTCACGGATAATGGTTTCGACATCCCGGCCGACATAACCGACTTCGGTGAACTTGGTTGCTTCAATCTTGATGAAGGGCGCATTGGCCAGCCGGGCCAGCCGGCGGGCGATTTCGGTTTTTCCCACACCGGTGGGGCCGATCATCAGAATATTCTTGGGGGTAATCTCCTCACGCATGGGGGAGTCTACCTGATGGCGCCGCCAGCGATTGCGCAGTGCGATGGCAACGGCTCGTTTGGCATCATTCTGACCGACAATATAGCGATCAAGCTCTGAAATAATTTCACGTGGTGTCATGGTCTGGCTCACCTTTACGACTCCCTGGATATGGATTCAATGGTAATATTATTATTGGTGTAAATGCAGATGTTGGCAGCAATCAGCATGGCTTCTCGTGCGGCATCAGCGGCGCTGAGTTCACTGTGATTGAGAAGAGCTGTTGCTGCAGCTTTGGCATAACCGCCACCGGAACCAATCGCGGCAACCCCGTCATCCGGCTCCAGCACATCGCCATTGCCGGAAATCAATAATGTATTGTCTTTATCTGCAACAATCATCATCGCTTCGAGCTGGCGCAGGTATTTATCGGTACGCCAGTCCTTGGCCAGTGCCACAGCGGCACGCAATAAATTGCCGGCGTGTTCATCCAGCTTGGCTTCAAAGCGTTCGAACAGATTCATGGCATCAGCTGTCGATCCGGCAAAACCGGTTAAGATGGCTCCATCGCGAATCGTACGCACTTTCCGGCCACCGTGTTTGACGACGGTATCACCCAGTGTCACCTGACCATCGCCGCCAATAGCAACCTCGCCGTTTTTGCGTATGCAGCAAATTGTGGTTCCAAGCATGGTGATTTTTCCCATGGCGCACCTCACATCCGGATAAATCCAATTGAACAGAACGAAGGGTGAGTCTATCCGCGAATCTGTTGCACGCCAGTATTCATGCGATAGCGATTAAGGGATTGACGAAAGGGCGGTGGATGCCTATTGTCCGCCGCCTTCGCATGAAGGCTTGAATAACGGGGCGTAGCGCAGCCTGGTAGCGCATCTGGTTTGGGACCAGAGGGTCGGGTGTTCGAATCACCCCGCCCCGACCATTCAGGAAGAAATCAGCGGATATGTAGCACTGGACGCGATCTGGCGAGCGCCTGTAGCTCAACTGGATAGAGCAACGGCCTTCTAAGCCGTAGGTTGCAGGTTCGAGCCCTGCCAGGCGCGCCACCGGATAGTATATGGTGGATGTAGCTCAATGGTAGAGCCCCGGCTTGTGATGCCGGTGGTTGTGGGTTCGAGTCCCATCATCCACCCCACTATGCGATGGCCGTTTACAGCGGGGAGTACAGACGCCATGATTTCGACATCGGGGCCGTTAGCTCAGTTGGTAGAGCAGCTGACTCTTAATCAGCGGGCCGTTGGTTCGAGCCCAACACGGCCCACCATATAGAAAAGCACTTGCGGAATCGCAGGTGCTTTTTTCTTTGTTCCCCTATCAATCGGACACTTCGAGATTCAGCTGCCTTACACATAAATTCATTAGGGAGATGCTGATTAAAGGCATCCTGCCTGTAATCAGTCCGCAAATGCAAAAATGCGATTTTGTGTTTGCTTACAAATCAAGCTCTTGAGTGTTTGATTTGGCAGCCCGTCCGTGGGCTGCACGGAAGCACTGACACATCAGCGCTTCCTTAGAAAACTTTGTGGCGAATTTTTTTTGTGCGTTCAATAGCAGGTGACTGATAATCATTATATGTCGATTGAGAAAGGTTGGGATGTTCAATGTGTGTGCTACACTGGCCCCATATGGAAACAGTCAATAATGATCTGATCGAGAAAATCGCTGCGCTTGCTGCTGATTTGCCGGAAGAACAGCGGCGACAGTTGCTTGAGCTGATTTACGGCTGGAGGCCGGATGTTCGTCATGCGCCGCGCGAAACGTATATTGAACCGTTGAGTTTCACATCCCGAAACGGTATGCACTATGGGAAAGCCAGAGATGTCAGTGCCACGGGCGTGTTTATTGTGACATCTGCCGAGCTTGAGGTGGGTACGCAGGTACAGTTGGCGTTGACCTTTCTCTCTGCACCGAATCCGGTTCAACTCAGCGGTACGATTGTAAGAAAAACCGAGGACGGCATTGCGGTGCAGTTTGATGCAGGCAGGAGTAGTCAGGTCAAAGAACTGGAATCTATCATTTCAAAGCAGATGCTTATTCTTCACGGCAAATAAGCCGGAGTATCCGCTACCAGCTGTCTTTTCTTTTCCTGATATCACTGAATACCGCAAGGGGCTCGGAACTGATGTTGTGTGAGCTCGCATAGTTCTGACAAAAATCAGGATCAAGGGGGCGTAAAAATGGATTGGTCGCCCTTTCTTTGTCGATAGACGATGGAATCGTTGGTTGGCCCTGTTTTCTGCAGTTTGTGTCGGCAATGATGCGCTTGGTCAGTGCCGGGTTGTTGACATCAATGGCGCTGGCATAAGCCAGATTGGCCAGGGTATATTCGTGGGCACAATAAATCTTTGTGTTGCCATCGAGCCCTGCGAGTTTGTTCAGACTGTGCCACATCTGCGCTGCCGAGCCTTCGAATAATCTGCCACAACCGGCTCCGAACAGGGTATCGCCACAAAACAGTGCATCATTGATCATGTAGGTAATATGACCTTTGGTGTGTCCCGGAACGTCCAGAACCGAAACATCCAGGCCGGGAAGTGCAGGGGGTGAAATTTCTGATACGGGGATATCAATACCCGGGATGCGTTTTGCATCGCTCTCTGCTCCGACAATCAGGCAGCCGAAATCTTTTTTCAGTGATAGATTCCCGTCGGTGTGATCCCAGTGATGGTGGGTGTTGAAAATATGAGTGAGCGGTTTGCCCAGTTGCCTGCAGGCTTTACGCACTGAAACGGCTTCGGCAGGGTCAACGGCAATGAGGGTATTCTTTGAATCAATCTCAATGAGATAGATATAATTATCTCGTAAAACCGGCAGCTGATGAACCGTAAAGCCGGTATGTTGATAGGACCACATGCCGGCAGTTTAAAGCCTGTTCACATAAAATGCGAGACAAGGGGAAATTGTATGTCACACGGTTCAACCAGAGCAGTGCTCACTGCAGTTGCCAGCAATGCCATGGTAACGGTTGCCAAATTTATCGGTTTTTCTTTTTCGGGTTCCAGTGCCCTGCTGGCTGAAGCTGTACATTCGCTGGCAGACACTGCCAATCAGGGACTTCTGCTGCTTGGTTTAAGGCGATCTGCCCGTCAGGCGGATGAAGAACACCAGTTCGGTTATGGCCAGGAACGTTATTTCTGGAACCTGATTTCAGCGGTCACCATTTTCTTTCTCGGTTGTGTTTATACAGTCATGCATGCGGTGGAACAGCTCCGACACGAACATACGCCTGAATTTTCATGGATTCCTTTTATCATTCTTGGTTTTGCTTTTGTGATGGAAGGGTATTCGTTGTTGGTTGCACTGGTTGAATTCAGGCATCAGTGCAGGCAAGCAGGCAAAACCTTCAGGGTCTACCTGGTAGAAACGCGGGATCCGACGACATTGGCAGTGCTGATTGAAGATTCAGCCGCCATACTCGGTTTGGTTATCGCGCTGATCGGTATGGGGCTTGCTGCATATACCGGTTCTGCATTATTCGATGGAATTGCTGCCATCTGTATTGGCCTGTTGATGGGCGGACTGGCCTTTTTTCTGGCTGCGACCAATCGCAAATATCTGCTCAACCATTCCAATGAAGAGGTCGATGAAATTGCTTCCAGATTGTGGCAGGCCGATGATCAGGTGCAGTCTGTGCAGCGTATCAACAGTATCGTACTCTCTCCTGAAGATACCTTGCTGATGGCAGAGGTCGAACTGCGTGAAGAAGCTATTTTTGCCGATATGACGCAGGAGGAAATCAGTCGGGCGATCCGGTTTATGCATAAGCTGGATGATATTCGCAGATCTCTGGAAGAGGATGTCAGCCGTGTTGCACCGGAAACAAAACACATCTTTATCGAATTCACTGCGCCGAAAGATAAGCCCGAAAAACAGTAGGGTGGTGTATGCCGGATGATTGGCATAAACTTTCCCTCCGATTTCTGATCGCATAAAATATCAAGGAGTTTTTTATGAGTGTACTGGTTGGCAAACAGGCCCCCGATTTTACAGCTGCCGCTGTCATGGCGGACGGTTCCATCAATGAAAATTTCTCGCTGTCCGATTACAGCGGGAAATATGTCGTATTATTCTTTTATCCGCTGGACTTCACCTTTGTATGTCCGTCCGAACTGATTGCTTTTGATCACCGCATCAAGGAATTCGAAGACCGTGGCGTACAGGTAATCGGTTGCTCCATAGATTCCCAGTTCACCCATTCAGCCTGGCGCAATACGGCTGTAGATGCCGGTGGAATCGGCGAAGTCGCCTATCCGCTGGTGGCGGATGTCAAACATGAAATCTGTCAGGCCTATGATGTGGAATTCGCTGATGCAGGCGTAGCATTCCGTGGTTCTTTCCTGATTGATAAAAACGGCACAGTAATGCATCAGGTGGTCAACCATTTGCCGCTGGGTCGTAATATCGACGAAATGCTGCGTATGATTGATGCCCTGCAGTTCCATGAAGAGCATGGCGAAGTATGTCCGGCCGGCTGGAAAAAAGGCGACAAGGGCATGGTTGCCGATGCCGATGGCGTTGCTTCTTATCTGGCTTCCGAAGCCGATAAACTGTAAAATATCTTCTGAGGCATTGAAAAAGCGGCTCCGGGGAGCCGCTTTTTTTTTACGCTTGTGGGTTTGCGTTTTGTTTAAACCGGAGTGACATCGGGTTGCTGCTGGAAGCGGGTGAGCAGAGCGTTTTCGGCACGCCAGAAGGCGACGGGGTCATCCACATCAATCCAGAAGCGATCGTCAATATCGAACGTGTGCGCCTGGCCTGTCGCGGCAAGCAATTCAACACCGTTGGACAGGCCGGTATTGCCGGTTATGAGAGAAGCCTGCGTAAGTGAATCAAAGATGGCCGGTGTGCACAGAAAAATGCCGGTATCATAGGCATTGAATCTCTCTAAACCTTTGCCGATGGCGACAATATTTCCCTGTTCAGTCTGAACTCGGGTAACATCATCGGGGTCGACCAGCGGGTTATCCAGATGGCTGTCCACGGCGAGGGTCAGACCATCTTGATCTTTGGCCGAGTGGATCAGATCGCGTGCGATACCGGGATCGAACACATGATCGGTCATCAGTAACAGGAATGGTTCATCCAGATGATCAGCCGCGCTCAATACCGATACCCCGTTATCCGTATTCTGCCATTTTTCATTGAAGATCGTTTGAATGGGGATATTCAGCCGGTGACTCAGGCGCTGCAGAAAGGCATCAACGCGCTCATGATGGTGGCCGGTGACGATATAGAAATCATCTACACCTGCCTCAATCGCGGATGCAATGGTGCGTTCGATCAGGGCGATGCCATACAGGGGAATGAGAGGCTTGCACTGGCCTTTTTTTTGCAGGCGCCTGCCTTTCCCTGCCGCAATAATCAGGCACTTCATGACGTTTTTCCATGGATGAAGCGCTCCAGATTCTGAAAAGCGTCATCATCGGTGAATTGTCTGGGAGGATGCTTGCAGAAATAGGCGGACGGGGCTTCCAGAACACCGCCGATACCGCGATCCAGAGCCAGTTTGATGCAACGAATGGCATCAATGGTAACACCGGCGGAATTCGGTGAATCTTCCACTGACAGACGCATTTCAATGTGCATCGGCACATCTCCAAACAGTTTGCCTTCCATGCGCAGGAAGCAGACTTTGTTATCTTTCTGCCATGGTACATAACCGCTGGGGCCGATATGGATATTACTGTCCTGCAAGCGCGTTTCTGTCACTGATTGCACAGCCTCTGTTTTCGATATTTTTTTCGAGGCCAGACGTTTGCGGCTAAGCATATTGAGAAAATCGGTATTACCGCCTGTATTGAGCTGGTAGGTGCGCTCAAGTTTGACACCGCGTTTTCTGAACAGATCGGTCAACATGCGGTGGGTGATGGTTGCGCCCAGTTGTGATTTGATGTCATCGCCGATAATCGGGATGTTCCTGTCAGCGAACTTTTGCGCCCATTCAGGGTTGCTGGCAATGAATACCGGCATATTATTGATGTAGGCGACACCCGCTTTCAAGGCGCACCCGGCATAAAAGCGAACGGCCTGTTCAGAACCGACCGGAAGATAATTGACCAGTATTTCTGCGTCGGACTTTCTGATGGCGCTAACTACCTCGTCTTCATCCGGTTCCGGTGCATCGGCGGCAATGAAGGTGGAATCCTCATTATAAGCGGACATATGATCAGCAATACCATCCAGAATTTTACCCATGCGCACAGTGACATTGGATGCTGGAATATCGGCACAAAACACGGTGGTACAATTGGGTTTGGCGAAGATGGCCGTATGTACATCCTGGCCAACCTTGCGCCTGTCTATATCAAAGGCGGCAACCACCTCGATATCGCAGGGGGAGTACCCGCCGATTTTCCAGTGCATCAGACCAATAGCATCTTTCGAGCCTTTATCGCGGTAATAATGTATGCCCTGAATCAAAGAGCTGGCGCAGTTGCCAATGCCTGTGATAGCGATTTTAATGGGTTTCACGTGCCATGATCTCCTTGTAAGGCTGATGCGCAGGCTGATTTCCACAACCGGTTTGTAGTTTGCCGATCAAAAACATTACCGCAAGCTATGTGACGGTTTGATCTGTTTCCGAGGCTGATATTTGTTTTGACACCGGACAGGGCAGTTTGCAGGCTGAGTTCATGCAAAACACAGACCATTGCGAATTTTCCACTATCCTGATTCCCGTATTGGATAAAACCCGTGAGTTGCAAGCATGCCTGACCGAGGTGGCAGGGCTGCCCCTGATTCGGCGTGTGGCCCTGATGGCCAGAAAAGCCGGTTTTAGCAATCTGTTGGTCGTATCTGCTGCAGGAGAAGAACGATTTGAAAAAGTATTGGCGGGTACGGGAGGTAGATTGGTAGCATGTACTGCGATGGGTGTTGTGCAGTCATGTCACAACTCGATTCTGCTGTTGGCACCGGATTGTTTGCCTGATCGCGAGTTTTTGATACATCTTGGGGAAAAACAGGTTGAACCGGATGAGGCGCTGTTGTGGCCGGATAAACAGGCCATGCTGCTCGGGACAGCACGCGTTTCTGTTCTGTGGCAGCAATTGCCGCAGGCGCACTGTTTTGCGCAATTGGTGGAAGCCCTGACTGCAACGGATGAACAGACATTGCCAAAGAAATCTAGTCATGAGCATGTCGGTATGTTCATCCGCCATGCTGAAGATTGCCGCCGAGCGGAAAACATACTGTTGTCCGGGCTGGTCAAAGCCACGGAAGGCTGGATGGCGCGGCATATCAATCGAAAAATTTCGCTGGCCGTTACCCGGCAACTGATGCATACATCTGTGACCCCCAATCAGATGACCTGGGCCAGTATGATGCTCGGGTTGGTGGGAGCCGCGTTTTTCTTGTCTCCCGAACATGGGATGCAGATTATGGGGGCATTGTTTTTTCTGTTGCACTCTATTCTGGATGGTTGCGATGGTGAGCTGGCACGGTTGAAGTTCATGGAAAGTCGCACTGGCGGAATCCTCGATTTCTGGTCGGACAATGTTGTCCATGTGAGTGTATTCGCCGCTATGGCTGTTGGTTGGGCGGCACATGCTCCGGACTCTTTCTGGCCATGGCTATGCGGCTCATTAGCTGTAGTAGGGACCGTGGTTTCGGCCAGTTTGGTCTATTTCCATACCATGCGCGTTGAAAGCAATGCCGGCCCGTTGTACACATCAGTATCAATATCAGAAGATAAATCAGCCGTTGTGCGTATTGCCGATATATTGTCGCGCCGGGATTTTATTTATCTGGTACTTGTTTTGGCACTATTTGATCAAACGCAGTGGTTTCTGATCATGACTGCTATTGGAGCCCCGATTTATGCACTATTGCTGGTCACTATTATGATTCGTGAACAACCATCAGCTTAAATCTTTCCCTTAATTTGTTGGAGTAATTTCAAAGCATCAGCTTTACGACCTGCATCGGCGATTGGTCGTTGTATTCTGGCTGGAGCCTGAATGGCTCGGCGCAGGTGAATGGCAGCCTGACGATATTGTTTTTTTCGCAGCAGATAATCGCCCATGAAATAATTGGCATCCAGACCGTCGGGGTTGAGCTCAATGCCATGGCGCAAATAGATTTCCGCTTTGGTATCGTCGCCAAAGGCGATGGGCCAGCCCGGCACCTTGTAATAGAGTTGGCCCAAAGCTGTGTGAATGAACCCGTCTGAATCCTGCGGGTTTATTTTTTCTGCCCGCTGCAACATACGATAGGATTGTTGAACCATGCCGAGCGCCTCGATGCCCCGGATTTCCCCGGCGTAGTTGTATAGCACCACTGCCGACCAGAGGATGGCATCGGCCCTGTCAGGATACATATGTTGAAATGCTTCGGATTTAGGGCCTGTTCACACTAATTTCGATGGCGTCGATTCGGCCATTTTTGTGTTCCTGCAAGGCTTTGCAAGCAATATGTGCTTATTGCACATGAGCTTGCGATAACGCAGCAGGA
>JAUZQH010000106.1 GCA_030951065.1 Mariprofundus sp.
TATCCATGATGCGCAGCCCTGCCCCGGATGAGGCCGGCTCCGGCCAAACGCTGCCAATGATGAGTACTTTCAACTCGAAACTCCTGTGATTGCAAATATGTACCTATCTCATCTATTCGGGTTGCGCCGGTCAATAAAAAAAGCGGAGCCAGCGGGCTCCGCCTGTATTGATAAACAAAGCGCCTCCAGTGTGGCTGGTTATCTAAGGAAAAACAGTGTCGCCAGTGCAATCAGCGCAACAGGAACCTGCATGATAAACAGAATATCATCTCTGTTTTTTTCCAGATACATATGCCGTTTCTGGTGATCTAAACTGAAAATCGCAGACATGGTTACCTCCTCGGGGATGATCCGGGATTAACGCTGATCATTCGCATTCAGCCGCACTGTGAGGCGGGTCACCGGTTGATATCCATGTGTCTAAATGACACTGCCCGGGTGAAATCCGGGCACAGGCGTAGCGGTGAATAAATGCGGGCCATTCATATACAATCCATGCGCAGCGACTCGGCCGGGTTTTATATCAACAGGTGAATACAGGCTCTGGCGCATAGAAAAAGGCGGAGTTTGCACGCTCCGCCTTTGATTCAGTTGAAAATACTTGTTACTGCTGCTGACAGTGTGGCATAAATTATCTCATCCATGTGTCATTTCCGTGACATGCCTCACAATGATCGATTTATGCAGACGCCCGGCAATCAGACTTCTGCTGCATACAGAGCTTCCAGAATTGGTCGACCACCGGCATCCAGCACTTCATCGGCCAGTGCGATTCCAAGCGCTTCGGCATCAGCCCGCTTGCCTGTGCTTTCACGCACAATCAATACTGAACCATCAACAGCCCCGACCAGCCCTTTGAGGTGCAGGGAATCGCCATCGAGCACGGCAAAAGCGGCAATCGGCACCTGACAGCCGCCTTCGAGACGAGCCAGAAATGCGCGTTCAGCACGGGTACGATCCACTGTATCGACATCATTGAGCTGATCGACCAGTGCATTAATCGCATCATCGGCATTGCGTGTCTGTACACCCAGCGTGCCCTGGGCAACAGCAGGCAGCAGCACATCCGTATCAATAAAATCATGCATCTGATCAGCCATGCCCATGCGCAGCACGCCGGCGGCGGCGAGAATAACCGCATCGACTTCGACACCGAGTTTGGACAAGCGCGTCTGGATATTGCCGCGAATCGAAACAAATTTAAAATGCGGGAACCGGGCCTGAATCTGGGCAATGCGCCGCAGGCTGGAGGTACCTATCGTGGCGCCTTCCGGCAGACTGTCCAGTCCGCCGCCGGTAATGGTGGCGATAGCATCGCGCGGATCTTCCCGTTTGGGGTGGGCGCGGATACTGGTTCCCTCCGGCAGTACAGTCGGCACATCTTTCATGGAATGCACGGCGATATCAGCCCGTCCATCCAGCAATGCCTCGTCGATTTCCTTGGTGAATAAACCCTTGCCGCCCACCTGTGCCAGCGGTACATCGAGAATTTTATCACCCTTGGTAATAATTTTGACCAGTTCAGTGGTCACCGTCGGATCAAGCCGCTTCAGTTCTGCCGAAATGTATTCAGCCTGCCACAGGGCCAGCGGGGAACGACGGGTAGCGATTCGGATATGGGTCACGTAAAACCTCCAGGAAGTTTGCCAACGGTAGCGGCGTCAGCCTGTTTACTCAATCCGTTGACGCAACAGGAAATGCAGGCAGGTGTCGCCGTAACGGCGGGATTGCCGGCAAATCCATCCATCGGGCCATTCGGGTTTAACGCGGGCGGACTCTTCGATCACCAGTTGGCCGCAATGAATATCAGATTGCGTCAATAAATCCGGTAATACTTCAGTAAATCCACGCGCATAGGGTGGATCGGCGAAAATCAGATCAAAGGCTTTTCCAGCCAGCCGGGCAAGCCCCTGCTCCACGCTGCCGGTCTGAATCAACCATTGATCCGACATATTCAGGGTATCGCGGCTCTGTTGCAAGGCTTTGACAGCACGGCGATCCTGTTCGATGGAGGTTGCCGATGCAGCGCCGCGAGACAAGGCTTCCAGCGCCATAATGCCGGAACCGGCAAACAGATCGAGGATGCGGAACCCGTCTACAGGCCCGAGAATATTAAACAGCGCCTGCCGAACTTTCGACGGGGTGGGTCTTAATCCCGGCACATTCGGCACCGTTATAACACGGCCGCGCATGGCTCCGGCAGTAATGCGCATGCTAACGAATCAGTAGCTGTTCAGAGCGCGGACTTCGGGCCGACCCGCACGCGGTTCCACTGTTCCGGTTTGAGATATCTGGCCGCCTGTACCCTGATCTGATCCAGCGTGACCGCCTGCACGCGCTGCTGCCAGCGGCTCAGATAATCCAGCGGCAGATGATACAGGCCGATCATCGAAATCAGGCCGACCCGTTCACGGTTGGAATCCATGCGCTGGGCAAAACTGCCAATCAGATTTTCCTTGCTGGCGATCATCTGTTGCTTGCTGATTTTTCCGCTGGCCATCGCTGCAAGCACATCACGCACGACAGATTCTGCTTCTTTGGCCTGATCGGCCCGCGTTTGCAGGGTGATGACAAACGGGCCGGGTACCGCCAATGGCTGAAAATAGGAATAGACACCATATACCAGCCCGCGCTGCTCACGTACCTCTTCCATCAAACGTGAACCGAAACCGCCCCCGCCCAGCATGTGATTGAGCACAAACACAGGAAAGAAGTCCGCATCATTACGAGCCGGCCCCAGACGCAGCAGTTGCACCAGCATCTGCGTGGTAGGCAATGCCACATCCCGTTGTTTACCGGCTACACCTTTTGCAGGACTGATGTCCATGAGCCCTCTGGCCGCTTTACCTTTCCAGACGGAGAGTCGTGCATTCAACAGCGGCAGCAATTCGGCCATGGTAATATCACCACTGACTGCCAGCACCGCGTCTGCCGGTTTGATTTGAGCAGCGTAGAGTGTTTTCAAGTCGGCAATACTGATGCGCTTCAGCGAGGCCATGGTTCCGCCGGGGCGGTGTCCGTACGGATGCTGTGGGAACAGCAGCGCTGCTGCAGCCTGAGCGGCACGAACACCGGGCTCTTCACGGGATTTCTGGGCGGCGGCAATGGCATCATGTTTGAGAATGGAAAAGCGTTTTTTATTCCAGCCCGGCTGCAGCAGGGCCTCGGAAAATGCATCCAGTCCGGTGTTCAGTGCATCTTTGAGAACAGTCAGGGACAGACTGAAATCATCCCGACCCGCACCGGCCCCCAGTTTGATCGCATCCGCATCCAGCAGGTCATCCCATGCGATATGTCCGTGTCTGGCGGTATGGTCACTCAGCATATCGGCCAGCAGGCTGGCCGTACCGCCTTTATCTGTTGCATCAAAACGGCTGCCGGCTGACATGGTCAGTTTCATGGAGACCATCGGTACATTATGCGCTTCCATCAGTAACACGCGCACGCCGTTTTCCAGCTGTGCCTGCTGGATTGGCGGAATAGCCTGTGCCTGCGTGACTGAAGCAACCATGAATACAATAAACGCAATCAGCGGACGGGGAAAACGCATATTCATGATTTCACCTCCGGGATCAGGATGCCTGTGGTCGAACGGTCTCGTATGAGCCAGTGTGCTACGGCTTTCTGAATATCTGCCGGCGTGACCTGTTCAATGGCCTTCAGCCAGTTATCCCGATTGGCAGCACCAATCCCCACCACTTCCAGATGGCCGATTTGCTTGGCACGCAGATAGAGTGAATCCTGGGCAAATATATTGGCGGCTGTCATATTACGTTTGGCTGCCGCCAGCTGTTTGCTGCTGACCGGTTTGCGGGCCATCTCATCGAGCAGTTTCCAGAAGGCTTTTTCAAATGCTTCCGGAGTCTGCTTCGACCCCAACATGCCATAGGCATACCACAGATCAAGCCCCATGGCTGATTCGTCGTAACCGGCGCCGGTGTTGAATGCCAGACGTTTTTCATCCACCAGTTCGCGGCTCATACGTGCCGACCGGCCGCCAGCCAGAATATGCGTGGCCAGAGCAAGCGCTGCAGCTTCCGTGTCATTTACACCCGGCTTCCAGACCGGTACGGGAATGGTTACCGCCAGCATAGGCAACTGGGCCGGCAGTTTGACAACAATGCGTTTCGGGCCGAACGGCTCCGGCTCGGTCGGATTGAAACGGGGCATCACAGGGCGGGCCTTCATGCGGCCGAATGTGGATGCGACACGCTTTTTCAACTGTTTGAAATCGACATCGCCGACGACGACGACCACCACATTACCCGGCACATAGTGTTGTTTATAAAAGGCTTTTACATCATCGATGGTCAATTTCTTCAGATCCTGCATCCAGCCGATCACCGGATTACGGTAGGGATGCAGGCGCAATGATGCGGCTGACAGTTCCTCGAACATGCGACTGTTCGGGTCGTCCTCGGTACGCATGCGGCGTTCCTCCATGATGACCCGGATTTCTTTCTGGAAATCTTTATCGCGCAGGGCCAGGTGAGCAAAGCGTTCTGCCTCCATAGCGATCACTTCATTGACACGGCTGGCCGGAACCGTTTCAAAATAGGCCGTATAATCGGTGCTGGTAAAGGCGTTGTCGTTACCGCCCATGGCCGAAATACGCTTGCTGTATTCTCCGGGGGCAAGCTTTTTCGAGCCCTTGAACATCATATGTTCGAATACATGTGCCAGGCCGGTCTTGCCCGGCACCTCGTCGCGGCCACCGACCTTGAGCCAGATCTGTACCATGGCGACGGGAGCAGAGTGATCCTCCTCCACGATCAGTTTGACACCGTTCTTGAATGTGGCCTGCTGCAATTCGGCGGCACTGGCGCCAGCTACACAAAAACTGACAAACAGGGACAGGATGAACATCAATCGTAATGGCATGCGAACTCCGGATGGGGAATGTGATCGTCTGTTTCAAGGTGCGGGATATTGAGCCAAAGCGTATGCCCAGGGAAGTACTGATTAACTCAGTGCTTGTAAGCTCCCCGGGCAATCGCCATCGGAACACTGGGGAAGCGCTGATTAAAGCTGCATGAACGGATGATTCAAAATTGCCAATAGCGCCCGACCCGTGTATCAACGCATGATGCCGGCCCCTGACTACCGCACTGCACCGCTGGCCACCCGGGCACTTCCGCCCGGTATTGCCTTTATCATTGGCAATGAGGCTGCCGAGCGGTTCAGCTATTATGGTATGCGCGCCATTCTGATCGTCTTTATGACACAATACCTGCTCTCTGCCAATGGCAGTGCTGCATTGATGAGTGAAGACGAGGCCAAGGGCTGGTTCCACCTGTTTGTCTCAGCGGTGTATTTCACGCCGTTGCTGGGGGCTTTGCTTGCAGACGGCATGCTGGGAAAATACCGCACCATTATACTGCTGTCGCTGGTCTATTGTCTGGGTCATCTGGCACTGGCGCTGAATCATACGGAAGCAGGACTGGCTATCGGACTGGGACTGATTGCACTCGGTGCCGGCGGCATCAAGCCCTGCGTTTCATCGCATGTGGGCGACCAGTTCGGTGCATCCAACGCGCATCTGCTGTCACGCGTATTCGGCTGGTTCTACTTCGCCATCAATGCGGGGGCCTTTGTCTCCATGCTGGCCACGCCATGGCTGCTGAGCACTTACGGCGCATCGGTCGCCTTTGCCGTACCAGGTATTCTGATGTTGATAGCCATCCTGGTTTTCTGGGCCGGTCGGCACCGGTTTGCACATGTACCGCCCGGGGGCATGCATTTTTTACGGGATATCTTCAGCGGCGAAGGCCTGAAAACCCTTGGCCGGCTTGCTGTCATTTACATCTTCATTGCCATGTTCTGGGCGCTGTTCGATCAGACCGGTTCCAGCTGGGTATTGCAGGCTGCCCGCATGGATCGCACCGTGTTCGGTTATGACATCCTGCCCTCCCAGATGCAGGCGGCCAATCCGTTGCTGGTGTTGCTGCTGATCCCGTTATTTTCCTGTGTGATATATCCGTTTCTGAACCGCTATTTTCCGCTTACTGAACTGCGCAAGATCAGTATCGGCATGTTTGTCACAGTGGTCGCCTTTACCGTCCCATGCTGGATTCAAATGCAGATCGATGCCGGTCTGTCTCCGCATATTCTCTGGCAATTGCTAGCCTATGTACTGCTGACCTCTGCCGAGGTGATGGTGTCGATCACCTGTCTGGAGTTTTCCTATACGCAGGCGCCCCGGCGCATGAAATCCTTTGTCATGGCGTTTTTCATGTTATCAATTTCTGCTGGCAACCTGTTCACCAGCGCGGTGAATTTCTTTATCCGCAATGACGATGGCAGCAGCAAACTGGCCGGAGCCGATTATTTTCTCTTTTTTACCGGCCTGATGCTGGTCACGGCCATCATCTTTACTGTTGCAGCGCGTTTCTACAGCGGCAGACGTCACCTGCACCGGGAAATGCCGGGGGTTTCAAGGCATTCTTAAGGATATGCTGATTTATTGTCATTCTGGCAAAAATCAGGCCGTCGATGGCCTGCGCGGAAGCATTGACACAGCAGCACTGCCTTAAGGAAGCGCTGATTAAATCAGTGCTTCCGTGCAGCCCACGGACGGGCTGCCAAATCAAACACGCAAGTGATTGATTTGTAAGCAAATACAAAATCGCATTTTTGCATTTGCGGACTGATTACAGGCAGGATGCCTTTAATCAGCATCTCCTTAAGCAAACCGGTATAGGTGATCAATAGTGAACTTGCCACTGCAGTTCCGCCGAAGCCCTGTATCTGACATTGGGCGAAGCATTGAGGCGGCTGCGATACAGACTGGCACCAATCTGAAATTGCCCGAGGTCAGTATCAAACACTCCCCTTCCCTCAACGGCAAGAATATGTTCGGCCGGTATTTTTACGACTCCGGGACTGATGCCGTCCCGATTGCTTCTGATCTGCCTGAACACCATTTCCCATGATCTGCCCGTCGAATCGACGAGTACACCACCCAGTGAAAAGGACAAGCCATCGCCATCAATGGAATGACCCAGACTCTGGTTATAATAACGGTAGCCACTGCGATAAATGTGATGTTCGTAAGCAACATTACGATTGCTCAGTGAGCCGCTGAATAAATGCGCGGCGGTATCGGCATATTCCATATGCAATCGCCATGATGCCCCCGCATCACCCCATGTCCCCCAGATTTCGCCACCTATAATCGCCATATAGCTGATCGGAAAGCCACGGGATTCATCCTCGCCGATCCACTGGGTATAAACCGCATAGGGCAGATCAAACAACGGGGAAACCCAGCGCATATCATAGCCGGCCAGTTGATTGCCGGGCTGATTGGCACGCGTAATGCCTTTTTGACCGACATTGTCCCGGCCTGCCAAAGCCCGCAGGAATGTAGCCAGGTTCTGGGGTCTGCCGGCACCGCCCCACTGAATGCCACGTGAAAAACCTATTTCAAGTGACGGCGTCGGCTTGAAGCTTAAACGCATGCCTGTCAAAAGCGCGTTGGGAGTGACACGATCTCCCTCCAGCCTGGCCTGAAACATACGGAATTGCCACGGCCCCAGCCAGCGCAGCACCGGCATATCGAACGCTTCGGAAGCATTGCGCAAAATGGAAATAGCGGGCAGCGGTCTGGCATTGGTGGACATGATCAGGCTACCCTCCCAGGCAGGCCCCCACCATCGATCCTGCCAGCCGGCGGACACGATCCAGTTGCCCAGTGAAACGGCCGCGTAAGAACCGTCCGGGCGCCAGTGTTTGCGGTCACGGGGCTTGCGCACCGCAGCCGTCCCTTCCAGATGCACGGCCAGGTAATCGCCCGTCACGGATGCCGTCATGCCTGCCTCCGCAGAGGATCTCGGCGTATCCGTGAAGGTGCGAAAACGTGCCGGCAGGGCAACTGCAGCCAAACGACTGGACATCTTCAACCGGCTGGAGAACTCGTTGTCCATGCGTTGGTGAACACGCTGCCATGAGGCCCGTAACGCCGAATTGTGCACCTTGTTTTTATCTGCAAGCGCATTGGAGATATCACCCCAGGGCACCGGCCATGTCGTCAGCGGGATATTCAATAATCCTGCATCGCCCAGCAATTGCAGGTCATGGCGCAGACGCAAATCACCCGGTGCCGCCACCGGGTCGGCCAGGGCAGGGGGCGTGAGCAGGCAAGCCGCTGTCAGGCAGGCCGCTGTCAGGCGTACAGCCATCCTGCGATTACCGGAGAGAATGTGCATATTAAGGCCGGCAAGCCGTGCCCTGAATTGTAAAACAGACAGGTTTACCACTAGAACCGCCGCCCCCATTGCACACCAACGCTATCGGAGGTTAACATGGGCTGGAAACCGCTGCCATCGCGGCGACTGCCCACAAAACGCCCGATAGTAAAGCCGATCAGGGCGGCAGCCACCGTATCCGAGGCCCAGTGGCGTTTATCCCGCACGCGTGCAAACATGGTCACGCCGCCTCCCAATACCGCTAAAGGCATCACCCACCAGGGAGCGTCCCGTTGCGCCGACAATACGCCTGCGGCTGAAAATGCAAGTGCTACATGACCGGAGGGAAACGACGTACGCGCATCGTTAAAACTGCCGGGATGAAACTGCCCATGGTTTGTTCCGGGGGCAACGGGCCGCTCCCGGCCTGTCGCCACCTTCAGCAGCCCCGTCGCAGCCAGGCTGAAGGCTGCCGCCTCGGCATAGGTTGCCGCTTTTTGCATGGCCATGTCGTCATCACCGAACAAACCATGCGCGCCATAAAACAGAATAGCCCCCGCCGGTGCAGCAAAGGCCCATGCATTTCCGAACTTCGCTGCCCCGGAAGCCCCGTTCCATTGCCGGTACAGGCGGCGGTCCAGCAAGGATGAGGCCGCAGTGATCGCAATGCCCGTTTCAAACCAGAACCAGTCCGGCTGCTGCCAGCCAAGTGGCGCGGTAGCCAGCGCTTTTGCATCCTGGCCCCATTGCATCCATTCATT
>JAUZQH010000107.1 GCA_030951065.1 Mariprofundus sp.
GTCTGAGTACATTGAACTGCTCCGGGCTTAACAGCTGTGTCCATTCAGCCTCGGATTTATGAATTTTTTCAATCATACGTCCCTTCCTTTCCCTGCCTGCATCAATAGCCGGCGGCAGGCTTAACAATGCTGCCGCAGCCAGTCCGGCCTGAAGAAATGTTCTGCGCTTCACTCTGTTTCCCCCCACAATTGCTTCAGTCGCTGATCACGCCCGCAATTGTAACGGTAAAATTTATAACGGATCGGGTTCTTGAGATAGTAGTTCTGGTGATACTCTTCAGCCGGCCAGAATTCCGTCGCCCGGGTAATCTCGGTAACAATATCCCCGTTAAACGGCTTGTTTTGTATCAATGCCTGCTTCGATGCTTCGGCAGCCTGCTTTTGTGCTTCGGAGTGGTAAAAGATAGCCGGTCTGTATTGTGTGCCGACATCGCAGAACTGCCGGTTGGCGGTTGTCGGGTCAGTATTACGCCAGTACACATGCAGCAGTTCCTTATAACTGATGCGTTTCGGATCAAACACCACCTGTATCGCTTCAGTATGACCTGTCGTGCCGGCAGATACCTGCTGATAGGTAGGATGTTTCTGATGGCCGCCGGTATAGCCCGATGTTGTGGAAATCACGCCCGGCAGTTCGTCAAACGGGTGTTCCATGCACCAGAAACAGCCTCCGGCAAATGTTGCGGTTTCTGTTTCTTCTGCCATCGCTGTGCCTGTTGTCATGATCATAACCCCTAATAATAAAAGCAGTCGCTGCATCATATCTCCTTGAAGCATCAATTAGACGGCGTGAAATGCGTGATTATGACAACTGTATCTGAAAAACAGATGAAAGATGCCGCAAGCGCTCTGAATGTGCACAATCCGGGCATGCAACACTATGATACCATCATCATCGGTGCCGGCGCTGCCGGGCTGATGTGCGCAGGCACTGCTGCAGGCTTCGGAAAGTCGGTGCTGGTGCTTGATCATGCCGACAAGCCAGGCAAGAAAATCCTGATTTCCGGTGGTGGCCGCTGCAATTTCACCAATCGCTTTACCACAGCGGCCAACTTTATTTCTGCCAATCCGCATTTTTGTAAATCGGCCCTGGCACGCTTTTCCGCCGATGATTTTATCGCATGGGTGAAACAATCCGGCATCCGCTATCACGAGCGCAGGCACGGGCAACTCTTTTGCGATAATTCCGCCCGGGATATTCTCGATATGCTGCTGCAGCCATGCCGGGATTTCGGGGTGGAAATACGTACCCATACTGAAATCCTCTCCGTGGAAAAGACAAACCAGTTCCTGCTCAGAACCAGTCAGGGCAACTTCAGTGCCGAATCAGTGGTCATCGCTACCGGTGGCCTCTCCATTCCGAAAATGGGTGCTACAGCATTCGGCCTGAAAATAGCCGAATCGTTTGGTCTCAATATCATCAAGCCTGTCGCCGGTCTGGTTCCTTTCACCTTTACCGGCAACAAGAAAGAGGAATTAAAGGCACTGGCCGGCATATCGCTGGATGTTTCGGTATCATGCCGGGGTCAATCATTCTCCGAAGCGATGCTGTTCACCCATCGCGGCCTGTCCGGCCCGGCCATGCTGCAGATTTCATCCTACTGGCAGCCGGGTGATGAACTCGATATCAATCTGTTACCGGATATCGATATTACTGATTTTCTTGGACTGAAATGCGGACAACGTCCGCAGGCTCAACTGGGCACAGTGCTGTCCGAACTGTTACCCAAACGACTGGTACAATTGCGGATGCAAACAAGCACCCTGACTGACAAAAAACTGCGCCAATTGGGTGAAAAAGAGCAGCAACAGATCGCCCCCCTGCTGCACAACTGGCGACTCAAACCCAACGGCACCGAGGGCTACAGAACAGCCGAAGTGACCGTCGGCGGGGTAGATACCGATGCCTTATCCTCCAAAACCATGCAGAGCAAAACAGTTCCCGGTCTGTATTTTATCGGTGAAGTGGTCGATGTGACCGGCCACCTTGGCGGCTTCAATTTTCAGTGGGCATGGTCTTCCGGTTATGCTGCCGGCATGGCTATCGCTGAAGCGTCATAACCGGAAGGATCGGGTTCGACAGCCGGTTTTATCTGAAGGATTGTGGATCAATCTCATATTTGCGCAGTAATTTCCGTACAGTATTCCGGTTCAGCCCCAGCATTTCCGCCACTTTCAGCTTATTACCATGGCAGCGTTCCATCGCCAGAATCAGTAGCGCCGGTTCGGTTTGTTCCAGCATATATTGATGCAGGTTGGTCGCTTTGGCATAACCGAGCTGATGCAGATACTGGCGTGTGCAGCGCGTCACAGCCTGAGCCATTGTCTCTTCATCCTGTTGTGTATTGGTGACATTGCCCAGTGCCAGTGCCACATCCGACAACGTGATACTTGCACCCGGGGTTAATACAGCCAGTCGACGCATGACATTTTTCAGTTCACGCACATTACCCGGCCAGTCGTGGCGGCAAAGTAAATCGACCGCATCATCCAGCAGAATCGGGGCATCCATGCCGAGTTCTTCCACCGCTTCATTCAGCAGATGAATCGAGAGTGCCGGAATATCATCACGCCGTTCACGCAAAGGTGGAATATGGACAGGAATCACATTCAACCGGTAATACAGGTCCTCGCGAAATTCACCCTTGTTTATTTTTTCCGGCAAATGCTGATGTGTGGCCGCCAGCAGACGCACATCGACCACTTTCGACTGACTGCCGCCCACCCGCTGTACCCGGCCCTCTTCGAGCACACGCAACAGTTTGGCCTGCAAAGCGGCCGGCATATCACCGATTTCATCGAGAAACAGGGTGCCGCCATCAGCCTGTTCAAACCGGCCTGCACGGGTTTTATCGGCGCCGGTAAACGAGCCTTTTTCATGACCGAATAATTCCGATTCGAGCAGATCGGCCGGAATGGCTGCGGTATTAATGGCTACAAACGCTTTATCTGCACGCTGGCTTCGCTCATGCAGCGTGCGGGCAACCATCTCCTTGCCGGTGCCTGATTCGCCGGTAATCAGCACGGTCAAATCGGAAGTTGCCACACGTCCCAGGGTGCGGAACATATCCTGCATGGCCTGACTGCGACCGATAATCAGGTCTTCCTTCACTTTCGGCTTCGGAGCCGGCGCTTTTTTTACCGGACGCACGCGCTGAACCAGCTGGCGCACTTCATCCAGATCAAACGGCTTGGGCAGGTATTCCATAGCGCCGACTCGATAAGCCTCGGCCGCATGGCCAAAGGTGGTTTCCGCAGTCAATAACACGACCGGCATCTGCATCGCACCCGTCGCCAGAAAGTCCATGCCGTTGCCGTCCGGTAAATAGACATCAAGAAACACAATACCGATATCATCGTTTTCCAGCTCGATTTTTGCCTCGGAAATCGAGCCGGCCTGCAATACATCCAGCCCTTCTTCGCACAGCACCTTGTCCAGTATCCAGCGAATCCCTTCATCATCATCAATAATCAGCGCTTTCATGTCTGTTTCTCCCCGGAGTCAACCGCCGCGTCATTCAGTGATTTAACCGGCAGTTGCAGCGTCATGGTAGTACGACCGTTTTCACTTTTTACATTGACCCGGCCACCATGCTCGAGCATCACCCGCTCAACCTGCGCCAGACCCAGTCCGCTGCCGCGCTGTTTGCCTGTGACATAGGGCTCGAACAGGCGATCCTGCAATTCTTCAGGAATCATGGCGCCATCATTGGTGATGCTGATTTCAACCACTTTGCCCTGATGCCCGGGCAGATGCACCAGCGGTGCCATACGCGTCTGCCATTCGATTTTACTCTCCGCCGCCTCCAGCGCATTTTGCCACAGATTCTCAAATGCCTGCCGCAAGCGGGCCGGATGGGCCAGAATATCGGGCAGACTGGGATCAAACACCCGGCTGATATAAATATCTTCCGGATACTGGCCCTCGCGATTCGGAATAACATCCTGAATCAGGGCGTGCAGATTGGTCATCTCCATCTGCACAGGCGCACGCGGACCGACTTGCAAAAAAGCATCGATACGATCCCTGATGCGATCGACTCCGTTAATCATCTTCCCAACCGCTTCCTTGGCATCGGCATTCATGTCCTGCTCGGACAACCACTGGCTGGCTCCTCTGAGTGCAGCCAGCGGATTTTTCACTTCATGTGCCATTTCCAGCGCGATGCGTGCCACGGCTTCAGCCATTTCATGGCGCTTGGCATGGCGCTCGACCTCCGAACGATGTGCTTCCGGCACAAAAATAGCGGCAATCCCCCCCTCATGCATGCCCAGATGCAGCGACACCGGCATACCTCCGTCCAGCATACAGACATGGTGCTCCGATACGCCGCCACCGTATGGCGTAAGCAGCGATAACAGACGCTCAACCTCGACAGAAGGAGAGAACACACCGGACAAATGATGTCCTGCCAGTTGTCGGTTGGATTTACACAAGGCCTCCTGCGCCAGCAGATTGGCCTGTAATATGCGGGCTTCACTATCGAGCAGTAACATCGGCAGTGGCAGAATCGATAATGGAACCTGTTCAAACCGCATGTGTTGCCTCCGGTGATGCCGGTCGGCGCACAGGCTCAAGCACGTGCTGGTGTACATGCCCGCCGAGGCCGAGAAAATAACCGGCTGCCACATCCAGCATCTGTTGCCAGTCGGTCAGGGTCTGGAATGATTGGCGGAATTCTGCCGAGCCATGCAAGCCCTTGCTGTACCAGATCACATGTTTGCGAGCCAGTTTGGCTGCCGTGCGAATACCGTGATGTTCGGCCAGATGATGCAGATGTTCACTGACGATGAACCAGCGCTCAGCCGCTGCAGGCGGTGCGGGCTGCGGCGCGCCGGTCAAAACCGCATGCACTTCACCCAACACCCACGGATTTCCCTGTACCGCACGGCCTACCATGACACCGTCGCAACCGGAAATACGAATCATTTCCCGGGCAGATGCGCCATCAATTATATCCCCGTTGCCGATGACCGGAATGGAAACGGCCGCCTTGGCCAGGCCGATATCTTCCCAGCAGGCATGTCCATGAAACATCTGGGCGCGGGTACGCCCGTGCACCGTCAACATCCGGACGCCGCAATCCTCTGCAATGCGGGCAATATTCTCGACATTTTTGGATGTATCATCCCAACCTGTACGTATTTTCAGTGTTACCGGTACTTCAACAGCATCCACCACGGCTCTGAGTACACGCGCTACCAGCTTTTCATCCCTGAGCATGGCCGAACCGGCCACCTGTTTGCAGATTTTCTTGACCGGACAGCCCATATTGATGTCCACAAAATCAGCGCCGTGACCTACGGCCCAGCGCGCTGCGTCGGCCACAAAAACCGGGTCAGCCCCGGCAATCTGAATCGAAGCCGGATGCTCATCATCACCCAGTTCGGCCATGCGCTCTGTTCGCTCGCGTCCCATATCGACGGCACGGGAGGCAATCATCTCGGATACCACCAGCCCGACCCCGAAACGTTTACAAATCCTGCGAAACGGCAGATCGGTAATACCGGCCATCGGGGCCAGCACCAGCGGTACATCAATGTGGTGATTGCCCAATGTGAATCCGGGCAGTAATTGCGTTGTCATATGATCAGTGTTCCTGTTGCCTAAAAAATGGGCAAGCTTAGCTGGCTGCCGAAAATTCACCAGCTTTATCCGCAGATATTCATTTCAATGCGTGATGCATAAGCTTATCACTTGCGGCTGTTCTGATCTGTTGTCAGCTTCGCGGCATGACAGATTCAAGCAGGCATGGTGATATTCACTGGCCCAATACACATTTTTTGCAATCGGTAGCCGATTCAAGCCAGTTTCCGGACATTGATCTGCCGCAAGTTGCCGTGGCAGGTCATTCCAATGTTGGCAAGTCATCATTGATGAATGCGCTGTTCGGGCGCAAGGGGCTGGTCAAAACCTCCAAAAACCCCGGCTGTACCCGATTACTCAACCTGTTCGATGTCGATGCTTCATTGCTGGTGGTCGATTTGCCCGGCTATGGTTATGCACGGGCACCGAAGAAAGAGCAGAAACGCTGGATTCATATGATTGAGGGTTATCTGGCCCATGCTGATTTGAAGCTGGTACTGATGCTGCTCGATATCCGTCACGGCCCCAAGGATTCCGATTTGCAACTGATTGAATGGCTCAATGAGGGCGGACTGCGCTGGCTGCCGGTAGCCACCAAGGCGGACAAGTTATCCGGCAATCAACGCAGCAAACGCTTGCAGGAAATGACCGATGCGATGGGAGGCATGCTCAGCCCGATTCCGACATCGAGTTTCAAGGGCACGGGCATCGATACACTGCGCAACACGATTGAACAGGAAATGCGCCCCTGAATTTCTACCTGTACTGAAAACAGAGCCCGGTAACGGGCCCTGCGCTGTTTACATCAAGCTTTTTCCGCTACTTTGCTGTGCAGGTTCTTGGTCATCAGCTCCAGCGTGTCGAGTCCCACCAGCATGCCCTCCTGCTCGGGATACTTCACCAGAATATGGGAGCCTCCCTTGTGCTCGACTACCATAGCCTTTTTATACGCTTCTCCGTGAACCTGAGCGATTGCATCTAAAAACTCATCGATCTTTTTCTGAACAACTTGCATATCGGCCTCCTCAGTATGATCGGACAGTTGTTATTAAAGCACAAATATTGTTGTTGTCAAAAGCAGCGTTTCATGGTTGCAGGATATGTTCTGAACAGCAGTTGAGCAGATCAGAGTTCGTAATCCACTACAGTGCGGGCCACCGCTGCTGCTTTAACCAGTGGCACCACGGCCTGATGTGCCGGATGTACCTGATAGGTTTGCAGCGCATCACGATCTTCCAGTTCGGCAACCAGAACCACATCGGCAGACTGTTCGGATTCGAGAAAATCGATACCGACTTCAATATTCAGCAGCCCGGGTATTTTCCCTGCCAGGTCCTCAAGACGCGTTTTGATTTCAACCGCATCCGCCTTGTCTCTCAATGTCCACATGACAATATGTTTAACCATTTCCGGTTCCCCTTTTTCCATTGTTGAGACAACACTGACAAATGGCTGTTTTTGGCCGATATTTCTGTCGTCCGGTGTTAAGCATTCACCATGCGGCGGCTGGATGGAACCGGTTTTTCCATCGGGCGCAGCCCGAGTTTGGCGAATAACTTCTGATCGTTTTCGGCATCCTGATTGCCGGTGGTGAGCAGTTTCTCACCGTAGAAAATCGAATTGGCGCCGGCCAGAAAACACAGCGACTGCATTTCCTCGGACATGGCTTCGCGGCCGGCGGAGAGACGCACATGGCTGCCCGGCATGGTGATCCGGGCAACAGCGATGGTGCGGATAAATTCGAAATTATCGAGTGTATCGGCAAATTGAATATCCTCGGCCA
>JAUZQH010000108.1 GCA_030951065.1 Mariprofundus sp.
GTTTGAGTTCATCCATCAGTTCTTCTATTTTGGCCGTGGCAACCGGATCAAGCGCTGAACACGGCTCATCCATCAGAATCACATCCGGTTGCACAGCAATGGTCCGCGCGATACATAAACGCTGCTGCTGACCGCCGGACAGCGCTGTGCCGGGTTGCTGCAGCTTGTCTTTTACTTCATTCCAGATGCTGGCTTTTTTGAGCGATGTTTCGACCAGTTCATCCATCTCAGGCCCATCATTCACCAGACTGTGAATACGTGGCGCATAGGCAATATTTTCATAAATGCTTTTGGGGAATGGGTTGGGTTTCTGGAATACCATGCCGACATGCGTGCGCAGTTGCACCACATCCACTTCCGGCGCATAAATATCGGTGCCATCCAGCAGGACTTCGCCTTCCACCCGGCATGAGGGGATGCGATCATTCATGCGGTTCAGGGTGCGCAGGAAAGTTGATTTTCCGCAACCGGACGGGCCAATAAACGCAGTGACCTTTCCCTCATAGATATCCAGATCAAGGCCATTGAGTGCCTGGAAATCGCCATACCATAGTTTCAGATCGCGAACGGTGATTTTATTTTCCAGTTCGTTATTCTTCTCAGTGCTCATGATTCCTCACCAGTGTTGTTGCATGCGGTTTCTCAGCGTCACCGCGATTGCATTCAAGCTTAATAATACTGACAACAGGACCAGAATTCCCGCCGCCGTTCGTTCAGTATAACCACGTAACGATTCGGTGGACCATGTATAGACCTGAGCCGGCAGTACAGTCGCAGCATCCAGAACTGATGCCGGAGGGTCGGGAATATAGGCCATCATGCCAATAATAATCAAAGGCGCTGTTTCACCCATAGCCTGCGCCAGACCAATAATTGAACCGGTCAGGATACCCGGCATGGCCAGCGGCAACACATGGTGCCACACCGTTTGCAGGCTGGATGCGCCGAGTCCATAGGCCGCCTCACGAATGGATTCGGGTACGGCGCTAAGCGCTGCACGGGTAGCAATGATGATGATGGGCAAGGTCATCAGCGCCAGAGTTAAACCGCCAGCCAGAGCGGATGAGCGCGGTACGCCCATAAAATTGATGAAAATCGCTAATCCCAACAAGCCGTACAGAATGGATGGAATAGCAGCCAGATTATTGATATTCACTTCAATCAGGCGGGTCAGGCGATTGTCATCTGCAAATTCTTCCAGATAAATCGCTGTCATCACACCAATCGGTACCGCCACCAGCATGGTCAGCAGCAGCGTGAATACCGAACCCACGGCAGCAGCAAGAATGCCCGCCTGTTCCGGTAGTTTTGAATCGCCCGAGGTGAAGAATCCGCTGTTGAATACCTTGCGCACATGCCCGTCTTTCTGCATGGCATCAACAATATGCTGATATTTCGGTTTCAGACCGTTTCCATCATGGCCCTTGACATACTGATCCACCCGACTATCCGCCGGAACCCATAGTTCAGCGCTGGTGCCGACCATGTCCGGATGCGCTTTGAGTTGCTCTGGCAGGGCACGCAACCAGCCACGACTTACAATGCGCCGCAATTTATGATCGATGGCCTTGTTGTAATTCGATTTTACTGCATCGCTGTAATGCACGGTCACCTTAACCTCGGTAACATGAAATGCCGGGATGGCCTGGCCGATGATATCAATGAAGAAGAATACGAGAAAAGCCATCGCCAGTCCGAGCGCAGTCAAACCATAGAGTCTGAACCGGGTATCGGCGCGTTCACGCTGCTTTTGGCGAGGATTTTTTCCAGTGTTCATAAAATTACTCATACTGTTGCCTGAATTTTCGAACCACGATGGTTGAAATAATATTGAGGATTAATGTGGCCGTCAGCAATACCAGACCGAGCGCAAAGGCGGACAAGGTAAAAGCTGAATCGAACTCCTGATCACCGGTTAAGGCTTCAACAATTTTCACTGTGACGGTGGTCATGCCTTCGAGCGGATTGGCGGTCAGGTTTGGGCGCAGTCCTGCTGCCATCACCACAATCATCGTTTCACCAATGGCGCGGGACACGGCCAGCAAACAGGCAGCGACAATACCGGGCATGGCTGCGGGCAAGACAATATGACGTATGGTTTCTGCCTTGGTGGTGCCCAGAGCCAGCGAGCCGTCACGCAACGATTCGGGTACGGCGCGAATGACGTCATCCGACAACGAGGAAATAAACGGGATAATCATTACGCCCATAATCAGGCCCGGCGCCAGTGCATTGGTGTAGTCTGCCTCCAGACCCATCGCATGGGCGACATCCACCACCAGCGGACTGATGGTAATGGCGGCGAAGAAGCCATATACCACGGTCGGAATACCGGCAAGAATCTCCAGCATTGGTTTCAGACGGCCACGCGCTGTGGGCGATGCATATTCCGACATATAAATAGCCGCAAACAAACCAATCGGTACCGCCACCAGCATGGCGATCAGGGTGATCATCAACGTACCGGCAAAAATCGGCACCGAGCCGAACAGCGGTGGCGCCACATTTTCATCAGCACGTCCGGCTCCGATCAAAAATGCCGTATCAGGCTGCCACTGCGTACCCGTAATAAAATCCCAGAAAGAAATGACTTTAAAAAACTGAATGGATTCAAAAATAACCGATAGCACAATACCGACGGTAGTCAGAATCGAAATGCCGGCAGCGGTAAACAGCAGCCCGCGCATGACTTTTTCCACTGCCTGGCGGGCGCGGAAGTCGGCCTTGATCTGACTTAGGGCAAACCACAAACCACCAC
>JAUZQH010000109.1 GCA_030951065.1 Mariprofundus sp.
GGTCAGCACCCCCTTGTTGCACCAGTCCAGCACCTGTTTGGCTCTGAATTTGGGTTGCCCCCATTGTTGTATCAGATTTTGTAAATCCCTGAATTGCAGTTCCGGCAATTGCGGTTTGTCTGTGCGTGTGTCTGCGGTCATACGCCGAATTGTGGCAGAAGCACCCGCTTGCGGATAGTTCGTGCGCTGATGCACAGTGCCTGCCCGTTTTTTTTCGCTTTTGGATGGCCAGAGGGATATATGCTATGAAGCATTGAGATGATTTGTATGGATGTGTTTTATTGTGCATAATGATACACATCGAGGTGGCTTTATGCGTACAAATATTGTTTTGGACGAACAACTGGTTTCCGAAGCCCAGCATTTAACCGGCATTGCCACCAAGCGGGGCATTGTTGAAGAGGGTTTGAAAACACTGATCAGGCTGAAGAAACAGGAAGCTGTCAAAGCATGGCGCGGTAAACTGAACTGGGATGATGATCTGGATATCTCGCGCACGGATCATTAATGCCGTTGCTTGTGGATTCATCGGTATGGATTGATTATTTCAATGGCCGATATTCAGCAGAAACCGATGCTCTGGATCGTATACTTGGTGTCGATGAAGTCATTATCGGCGATCTGATTTTGACGGAAGTATTACAGGGTTTTCGCCAAGAACAGGACTATCACAAAGCACGGGAAATCATGCGTCATTTTCCGGTGGTGACCATGCTCGAACCGGATATGGCCGTCCGGGCTGCTGACAACTATCGCAGGCTGCGCCGGCAGGGGATCACTGTCCGGAAAACAATCGATGTAATGATTGCATCGTATTGTATTGAACACGCTTTACCATTGCTGTACGCCGATCGTGATTTTGATCCCGCAGTGCAATACCTTGGTCTCCGGTCGTATTTGCCTTGCGGATGATGTGCGGCTTGTGCAGGCGAAAGCATGCTCTGTTTCACTGACAAACTGATTAGGTCTGATTATGGTGTAGCGTACCAAGGGGAGGGCTTATGGATAAACTGGATCGGGCCCAGCGGTTGCACAAACTGTTAAAGGAACGGCGAACGCCTGTGTCCCTGTCATATCTGTGTGAAATGCTTGAGTGTGAAGTTCGCACAGTAACCAGATTGATTGCAGATATGCGACTGTATCTGGATGCGCCGATTCTGAACAAACCCAATCAGGGCTACTTTTATGCCAAAGGTTCAAGCTTTGAATTGCCCGGCGTATGGTTTTCTCCCGAGGAGTTGCATGCGCTGCTGACCATTCAGCAATTAACAGCCAACCTGTCCGGTGGCCTGTTTGAGGAGAGTATTCGGCTGATTCAGCAGAAAGCAGAATCGTTGCTGGGCAAGCATGTACCGTCGCCGGAAGAGGTGAAGCGGATTCGAATCCTGGGCGCGGGATCGCGCAGCAAGGCCTTGCCGATGTTTTCGATGGCGACCAGTGGAGTGCTTAATCGGAAGCGCTTGTTTCTGTCATATGATGGCCGTCAGAGTGGTGAGGTGAGCGGGCGTGAGATATCCCCGCAGCGGCTGGTTTACTACAAGGGAAACTGGTATCTGGATGCGTGGTGTCACAAGACAGAAGGTCTGCGCTCCTTTGCTGTGGAGCGCATTCGACAGGCGCACCTTCTGGATGTGGAATGTAAAAATATTCCCGATGTCGAACTGGATAAAAAATTGACAACATCATTCGGGATTTTCTCGGGCGAAGCGACGGCAATGGCTGTGTTGCATTTCACCAAACAGGCGGCGCGCTGGGTAGCCGATGAAGAATGGTTTCCCGATCAGGAGTCACGCTGGCTGAATGAGAGTACGTTTGAATTGTGTATTCCGTACAACAATCCAACCGAGTTGATTATGGAAATTTGCCGCTATGGGCCGGAAGTTGAAGTGATCGAACCGCCGGAATTACGGCGGCAACTTGCACAGAGATTGCATGCTGCCGCACAGCAATACCGCTAAGGTCACTATATGACCGCACGCCATGCCAGACTCGCCCTGAAACTTTGAAAAGGGGAATAAAGCATTGAATATCTCACGAGTCGGGCTGACGTTTTTTGAGTTGTTTTTGAATGGATAGCCTGTCGCCGCAAAGTCTGAAAGCGATCCTGCACTCCAAGCGGGCGAATATTTTTTATCTGGAAAAATGCCGCGTGATGCAGAAAAGCGGGCGGGTACTTTATCTCACCGAAGAGAAAAAGGATAAGCAGTATTGGAATATCCCGATTGCCAATACCACCTGTCTATTGCTGGGTACAGGCACTTCCATCACCCAGGCTGCCATGCGTATGCTGGCATCGGCAGGCGTGCTGGTCGGGTTCAGTGGCGGCGGCGCAACGCCGTTAATCGCCGCCAATGAAATTGAATGGTTGAGTCCACAGAGTGAATATCGTCCGACGGAATATGTACAGGGCTGGATGTCATGGTGGTTTGATGATGAGCAGCGTTTAAAAGTTGCCAAACAGTTTCAACAGCTGCGCATCGAATATTTGCAGCAGACATGGAGTCGGGACAGAGACCTGAAAGCCGAAGGTTTTGATGCGGATGATGCCGATACATCACGAGCGATTACATCCTTTTCATCGAGAATTGAACATGCAGCCAATGTCACCGAACTGCTACTGGTTGAAGCGCAGTTAACCAAAACACTGTATAAAATCGCCGCCAATCGCACCAGGCAAAAGGATTTTGTACGTGACTTTGAACGCGTGGACGATGCCAATGCTTTTCTGAATCACGGCAATTATCTGGCTTATGGTCTGGCGGCGACCACGCTATG
>JAUZQH010000011.1 GCA_030951065.1 Mariprofundus sp.
CTGCTGGAAGTAACCAGCCGCAGCTGATTGATGGTAATGTTTAAATTCAACGGGGTGCCTTCTGCAAGGCACCCCGTTTTTTTACCATCATAATCAACCGGCATAATTTCTGTTTGCGGGCAGCCCTTAACTGCTCCAGCATCTGCCTGCCATGCACGTTTTGAATCGATTTTATCCGCAACTGCTGGCCGGCCTGTTTTTACTTTTTTTTATCTGGCTGGGCATTACCCCTGTTTCAAGGGATGTCTGGTTCGCCGAGATGGTTCCGGTTGTTGGCATTTTCAGTCTGCTGGTATTTTCGTTCCGGTTTTTTCGATTCAGTAATATCGCCTATACTCTGATGGCATTCTGGCTGTTCTGGCATACGGTTGGTGGTCATTACACCTTTGCCAATGTTCCATTTCAGTGGATAACTGACCTGTTCGGTTTCGAGCGGAATCATTTTGATCGGGTGGGACACTTTATGGTTGGTTTTTATGCCTTTGCCATGGCGGAGTGGTTACTGCGGAGAGGCTACTGCGGATTGCTGCTGGCTACGTTATTCAGCCTCTTTTTTATCATGAGTGTGGCTGCCGGGTACGAAATCGTTGAGTGGTGGTATGCCGTGGCTGATGGCGGTGATGCGGGCATTCAGTTTCTTGGTTCACAAGGCGATATTTGGGATGCACAAAAGGATATGCTGGCTGATACTCTGGGGGCGATCACATCACTGGTCGCATATTGGGTTATAAGACCTGATTTGAAGACGCGGAAAAACCGGACGCGTCATGGATAAGCCTTTCACCCTGAACAAGGAAGCGCCCCCGGAAAACCGGACTGTGGCAGAGGCTTGATGGTACATGTGTTTTGCCGTTGCCCATGATGGACTGATATGCGAATGGCGGCAGTGGTTCAGTGCTTCCTGAATGTATGCGAGGTGTACTATGAAAACATTATTGGTTGCCTTTGCGGCAGGTTGTCTGGGGGCTCTTGCCAATAGTATTGCCGTCTGGCAATTCGGGTATTTCGACATTACCTCCTCATTTGGCGTTTCAATTGCGCCATCTTTAACACCGTCATGGCTTTATCCCCGTATTGTCTGGGGGGGCATTTGGGGGCTGCTTTTCATTTTGCCCGTATTACAATCAAAGCTGTGGTTAAAAGGCAGTGTCATGAGCCTGTTTCCTACCGCTGTTCAGTTATTTGTCGTGTTTCCTTTGCACAATAAAGGCATAGCGGGGCTGGAACTGGGTTTGTATACACCGCTGTTTGTGTTGTTTTTCAACTGGCTATGGGGTGTGGTTACAGTATTCACAATAAAGTTTTCACGATGACAATATAGAGCCTGATATTCCATGTCGTAACATCACAGTGCGTTTCTGTGAGAAAGTTTCTACACTTGCCCGCACGGAGTGGCCCGGATGGTCGCGGCAGTGGAGTTTACTCCCTGTCGAGGAAAGTCCGGGCTGCACAGGGCAGAACGCCGGATAACGTCCGGCGGGGGTGACCCCGGGAACGTGCCACAGAAAACAGACCGCCACAGTTTGCCGAGATGCACTGTGGTAAGGGTGAAACGGTGCGGTAAGAGCGCACCGCCCCGGCCGGTAACGGACGGGGGCACGGTAAACCCCGTTCGCAGCAAGGCCAAATAGGGAAGCGCCAAGCGTGGCCCGCGTTTGCTTCCGGGTAGGCTGCTCGAGCCTGTCAGTAATGGCAGGCCCAGATGAATGACCATCACCCTGCCTGGCAGGGGACAGAACCCGGCTTACAGGGCCACTCCGTATTTAATACCTGGCAGGATACCGGTAGGCTTGGCATACCACGGAGGATTATTCATGAGTCTAAGCTTTTCGGATGCAGCCAAAGCCAAGCAGTTGCGGGAGTACTTCAACCGTCATGGCCGTATCTATATTGTCGTGGATGCAACCAGAGATGAAGTGATTGTACCGGAAAGCCTGAGTGGTGATCCGGCCCTCAGGCTGGTTCTCAATGTGCGTATGCCACAGCCGATTCAGATTCATGACGATATCCTGCATTCCGATTTTTCTTTTTCCGGACAGATATTTTCGTGCCGGATTCCGATGCATACCATCTGGGCTGCCTATCTTCCCGACGGGGATCTCGAACAGGGCATTATCTGGGATGACAGCGTGCCTGAAATGATTAAAGCCATTGTGCAGGCTGTGCGCAGCAATATGTCCGATGAAGCTGTGCAGGCATTGAAGGATAAAAAGGAACAAGATGAAACAGGTGATGCAGCAGTTGTTACTGCCACGATCTCCTTCATTGAAGGCGGCGGCGGTGACAGAAAAGAAGAAGACCGGAGCGCCAGAAAAACCAATCATTTGCGGTTGGTGAAATAATGTATTGCCGGGAGCGCTTGCACATATGGATGCTTGCTGCCTGCATGCTGTTATGTGCCCAGCCATCCGCATTTGCAGAAGAACCGGATACGCGTATGCAGATCGCTGTGATAGCGGCCACGCAGGGGGTTGAGGTGCGCTGGC
Organism: Mariprofundus sp.; assembly: GCA_030951065.1. Classification (GTDB taxonomy): domain Bacteria; phylum Pseudomonadota; class Zetaproteobacteria; order Mariprofundales; family Mariprofundaceae; genus Mariprofundus. The sequence continues at coordinate 2,487 of JAUZQH010000011.1, forward strand.
TGCATGCCAATATCCAGAGGGCTGCAACGATGGCGTTGCCACAGCTGTGGAACAGGCTCATCCCCCGGCATGCTCACGGTCTGATTCCAAAAAAAGTGAATGCAATCCGCTTTTTGAAGAAGGCAGTACCAACGGAAAAAGGCGTCAATATCATCTTTGACCAGAGGCGGGTATTGAGCTACCTGAAAAACAACAATGTCCCTTATTATGTTGAACAGTCCGTTGGACATTCGGAAACAGGCTCTCAAATTCCCGGTCCGGTTGTTGATGGACATTCCGGACAGGCACCACTAGCCCAGACAGTGGGGAGAAGCGGTTTGCTTACCATACAGCGGCAGGCATCTTTGCCGGAGCAGGTGTTGTTCGAGGATGATCTGGGGCGTGATCCGCATGTCGTCACCCTGTTGCTGAGACAGGTCAACAGACAGGGTCGACAATATCGCTTGAGCTTGAAGGGTCCAGATGATCAGTGGCTGTTTGAATGGATCAAACGCAGAGGCATGACGCTCACGGCGTCTGTAGAAGGCTGGGTGGTGCGCTGATATATCCATGATACAGGATCGGATCCTAAATATCCCCAATATTCTGACGCTGGCGCGTATCATCATTACGCCATTTATTGTCTATGCTATTATCGAGCATCAACCGGTGCTTGCACTGATACTGATGGGCATCGCCGGTATTACAGATATGCTTGATGGCGCTATTGCCCGCTATTTCAATCAGCGCAGTGTTGTTGGTGCCTATATGGATCCTCTGGCGGACAAACTGATGCTGATCAGTACAATCGTGTCCCTCTATTTTATCGGGCAGTTGCCGTTGTTCCTGTTTCTGGCCGTCGTATTCCGGGATATGATTATCATGGTAGGTGCACTCGCCTATGAGATGGTGACACACAAACTGGAAATGCAGCCGAGCATGTCTTCCAAAATTACGACCTTTTTACAGATCATGCTGGTGTTGACAGTGTTGTCTGAACTGGCATGGCAGTGGCCGGGTAATTTGATTCTTCAGGCCATGATCTGGCTGACCTTTGCGTTCACCTGTGTTTCCGGCATTCAGTATATGATTGTCTGGACGCGCAAAGCTGTCACGGCTGAAGACAGTTAAGTATGGGGCCTGTTCACACTAATTTTGATCGAAGCGCTGCTGTCCCAAATGAGGCCAGTCAAGGCGCGAGGAGTGAAGTTTGGTGAATCCAAACAAACGACAAGCAACGCTGAATGGCCTCATTTGGGGCGCAACAAAAGTGGCTATTTTTCGCTACGGCCAAAATTAGCGTGAACAAGCCCTAATGCGCAAGGAAAACCAACTAAGACTGCAGATGCAACTGCCTCCGGTGTATGATTATGGCACCTGGATCAGGCATGCAGGTGTGGAGAATGCCTGCAACGCTCTGGCCCTGTGGAGTGTGCATGGCGGCACAATCTGGCTTGCTTCAGATGTTGTCGCAGGCAAAAGTCATCTGCTACGCACATTTGCTGCTGATTTATCCACTGTCGGTATGCTGAATGTGATGGGCGATTCAAACACTTACAATTGCAATAGTCGGCAGTTGGCCCGGCAATGGGTGGAGGTGCTGGAGAACCGCAGCCACTGGCTTATAGATATGCCCGCTGGCGATATTCCCCGCTCAGTCGCTCTTGGTCTGTTCCACCTTCTCGAACGGGCACGTGAGTTGCAGCGCCCTGTTGTGGTTGCCTGGCGCGGTCAGACGGATACTTTGCCGCCGGAATTATCTTCACGACTGTTGGCCATGGAAAAAATCGATATGGCCCCGCCTGCCGATGATGAGGCCTTGCTTCAGGTATTATGTTCCAGCGCGGGAAATCTGCAGTGGGATATACGCGAACAGGTGTTGCAAGCCATGCTGATCTATTTGCCACGGCAACTGGATGTACTGGCCCCTGCATTAAAAGAACTGGAAGCCCTGTCATTTGAACAGAAGCACAAGCCGGGGCCGGCCTGGGTCAAACAGCAGCTTGCCCGCATTGCCGGGCAGCTTCATCCATCATGACTTAAATAGAAAAGACAACATGCATGAAAAAATGCAACCAAAGGCTATTTGTTCGGAAGCACGAATAACCACCGGAATATAGTCAGTGGCTATTCGTACAACATAGAAAGGCCTTTCTATTCTAGAACTTCCAGTTAAAGCCTACGGCCACAACAGGATAAAATCTGAAATTGTTCAATGCATCATCCAGTTTTTTCTGTTCTGCAGCAAGACTGGCACTTAATCCGGGTACGGTTCTGCTGGTGGCAAGCGATGTTTTGGGTTTGCCCTGATAGAGCGCGCCTACTTCAAAGCTGAAGCCAAACGGGCTACCGCTTGAAATTGCGTCGCCCCAGCCAATACCCAGATATGGAGCAAAGTTATTGAAATCAATGGAGCCATTCACAGAGCCAACCTGTGCAGAGGTATACGTGACACCGTTGAAGGTGAATGTGCCGGCCGGGGCAGGTCTACCGGTGATATCGACTTTATTGCCATTGTAGTAAAGACCGCCACTGATGCGGAATTTGCCGGCAAACGGGTAAATATCGGCAATCGCACCCGCAGTAAATAATTTCAGCTTTCCATCATAAGTCACCTGGGTGTCGGTAATGGTTTTATTAAAATTAAAGCCGTTCAGTTGCAATCGGACATTCATCAGCATCGGCACGACATTGGTGGTTAATTCCACGCCAGCACCAAGTGTCGATGCCTTGGCAGCTATAGCCAGACCTCCGGCCTGAGCATTCTGCGTTGATATCATCAATCCTGCGGCTAATGCCACCGTCCATATTGGTTTCATTCGCATTGTTTATTTCCCCTTATGTTGTAAACAGACAAGCTTTTATAGTTCGGTTTTTATTCGATGTCAAAACTCTTTTCTGGCTTAATCGTCGATCTGCACTGGTATGAAGCAGTATCGGATTCCAAATATTTCTGGCACGGACGGCTAAAGTCACTTGCTTTCCAACCACATATCCAATGCATCCAAAGCACGATCCGAGACTGACCGCCGCCGCTCGGCACGCGAGAAACGGCGTTTTCCTTCACGTTTTTTTCCCGGTGGCAGCAAGCCGAAATTGATATTCATAGGCTGAAAATCTTCCGCGCGCGTTTGTGATATATGCTCCAGCAATGCACCGTGCGCGGTAATTTCCGGTGGCGCATCCGGTTCTTCACCTTTAGCCATAGCAGCCAGAAAACGGCCAGCCATCAGCCCCATGGATGCGGATTCCACATAGCCTTCCACACCGGTAATCTGACCGGCAAACAGAATACGGGGATTACTCTTTAATCGCAGCATACCATCGAGCAGGGCAGGAGATTTGATAAATGTATTACGGTGTAATGATCCCAGACGGAAAAATTCAGCATGCTCCAGCCCCGGAATCATTGAAAAGACACGTTTTTGCTCTCCATATGTCATTTTTGTCTGGAACCCGACCATGTTCAATAACGAACCCATGCGGTTATCGCGTCTAAGCTGCACTACGGCATAGGCTTTTTCGCCGCTTTCCGGATGGTCTAATCCAACCGGTTTCATCGGCCCGAAACGGGGCGTGTCTTCACCGCGTTCAGCCATTTCCTCAATCGGCATACAACCTTCAAAAAACGGGATATCCTCGAAATCCTTGAATGCGACCTTCTCTGCATTGACCAGTTCTCTGATAAATGCCTTGTATTGCTCAGCATTCATCGGGCAATTGAGATAATCGCCCGCCTCACCTTCAGCTACATTTTTATCGTAGCGGTTCTTCCAGTAGCAGATGTCCATATTAATCGATTCAGCATCAATCACCGGCGCAATGGCATCGAAGAAGCAAAGGCGATCTTCACCGGTCAGTTCGCGAATCTGTTCGTACAGGGCATCGGAAGTCAGTGGGCCTGACGCGATCAACACCAGCCCTTCGGTTGGGATTTCCGTCACTTCGCCTTCGACGAATTCGATCAGCGGTTCGGCTTTGAGTTTTTCAGTCACCAGTTCGGCAAATTGTTCACGGTCTACTGCGAGCGCTGTGCCGGCTGGAATACGTGCTGCATCGCCACAGCTCATGATCAGCGAATCCATACGGCGCATCTCTTCATGCAAAAGCCCTACAGCATTTTCCAGATGGTCGGCACGGAAGGTATTGGAGCAAACCAGTTCAGCGCATTTGCCGCTATGATGTGCCGGTGTCATTTTAATCGGACGCATTTCGTGCAGCCGTACCGGCACCCCGCGTCGGGCCAGCTGCCAGGCCGCTTCGGAACCGGCCAGTCCGGCTCCGATGATGGTGACTGTTTGAATTTCGGACGATGTTTTATTCATGCCTGCAATCTAGAGAGATGCTGATTTATTGCCATCCTGGCAAAAATCAGTCCGCTCAGGCAAAAGCGTGGTTTTGCCATCGCTTACAAATCAGGCACTTACGCGCCTGATTTGGCAGGCCGTCCATGGCCTGCACGGAAACACTGATTTAATCAGCGCTTCCCTAGGCTGTTACCGGACTCAGAGCCATCCCAATGCGTTATTTGTTGCATGTTAGAGGAGATTTTTATGCGCGTAACGATCCAGCATGCTCTTGTTGCCGCTCAGGCCACCACTGTGGATATAGAGGATTGTTCCGTCGATATCGTCAATATGCTGGAGCAGCGTGTGCCACATATGGGCGGCATAAATCAGGTCGAATTCGATTCCGGTCGCTGTTAGCTCCCGGTACATGGCCAGTAAGTCGGGGCAGGGTTTGGCGAAATGGTGTTTATTGCTGTTTTCAAGCATGTGAAGATTATCAGGAATATGACCGAGCCTGTTCATTTGCGCGGTGAGACAAGCGTTGTCACCCACTGTGGCTGTGGTCAAGACCGTCGCTGCTGACAGGCTCGCAGCCAGATAAAATGCTGTAGTTCCGGTACCGGAAGGGGTGACAATATGGAGCCTTTCAACGCCGTTTGTTTGTTGCCAATGGCTGATCTCCTGCGCCAGCTTGTGAATGCCGTGCTGGGCTATCGGGTCTGCACCGCCTTGAGGCACAAACAGGGTTGATGAATCATCTGCCCGGGATTGCAGGGAACGAACGGCATGTTCATATTCATCATGTGCGGTTTCGTGCAACTGCATACCCAGTTCCAGCGCCAATGCAAGATTGCCGGTCGGATTGGTTTTGAGATGGTGTGCTACGGGCTTTGAGGTATAGTGGAATTGCCAGCCTTTTCGGTGGCACAGGGCTGCAAGTGATAACATGGCATTGGACTGTGTGCCGCCATAAGAGACCAATTGCTGATATTGGTCGGCCGGGGTTTGAATCAGCTTAAAAAGCTTGCGATATTTATTGCCGCTCAGTAGCGGATCAACCAGATCATCGCGTTTGACAAAAAATTGCCGCCCACGAAGCTGAATACAGTCGATACGTGATGATTCCCCGATGCTTTTACTTATTTCAGCACTTACAGCCGAGCCGACAGACATTTCTTTCTGGTTCATCGCCACCGGAATATTTCAGAGTTGCCGCGATACCGCAATAGTCCACGACATATACAATTATTCTTCCCCTTGCGTATGAGACGGGGGAACCTATCGTTCCGGCCATGAATGAATTGACCACGAATCCAATTCTGCAAGGGACGAGCACGGATCTGCCTTTGTTTGAAGCCATCAAACCGGAGCATGTGTTGCCTGCACTGGAGCAGACGCTGGATGATGCGCGGAAAACGGTTGCCGGGCTGACCGATCTGCCCGACCCGTCATGGGATACATTGATGATTCCGCTGGAAACACTGGATGAGCGGATATCACGTGTCTGGGGGCCGGTCACACATCTGAATGCTGTTTGCGATTCGGAAGAACTGCGACCGGTTTATCAGCAGGGTGTGTCGAAAATGTCTGAATGGGGTTCTGAACTTGCTCAGAATGAAGCACTCTATGCGGCCATGAAAAAGGTGCGGGAACGGGATGATTTTACAGATTTGAGTCGTGAGCGGCAGCAGGTACTGGAGCATGCCCTGCGCGATTTCCGTTTGTCAGGTGCCGAGCTGGCAGGGGAAAAAAAAGATCGTTTCAAGACAATCAAAATGCGGATGTCCGAACTTGCCACAGCATTTGAACAGCATGTGCTCGATGCCACCCGCGGCTTTGAATTGCATCTGACTGATGATTCCGGACTGGACGGCCTGCCTGATTCGGTGCGTGATGCGGCTCGCCAGCGCGCTGAGGCCGATCACAAACCTGGCTGGCTGTTTACGCTGGATGCACCGTCATATATTCCCTTCATGCAATATGCTGAACGGCGTGATTTACGTGAACAGATGTACACGGCTTTTGTAACCCGTGCATCGTCGGGCGAACTGGATAACACGCCGGTCATTGATGAATTGCTCGCCTTGAGGGCCGAAGCGGCCGGCCTGCTCGGTTTTGAACACTATGCTGCTTATTCGCTGGCAACCAAAATGGCGACTGATGTGAATGAAGTGCTCGGCTTTATGCGCCAGCTGGTCGACAAAGGTAGAATGATCGCTGAAAAAGAAATCACTGAACTCAGAGCATTTGCTGCCTCCGAACTGGGCTTGCCTGAACTCGCTGCCTGGGATATGTCGTTTGCCTCGGAAAAGCTGCGACTGAAAACCTATCATTTATCACAAGAAACATTGAAACCCTGGTTTTCCGAGAAATGCGTGCTCACCGGCATGTTCAGTCTGGTAGAAAAGCTTTACGGTATTGTTATCAAGGAAAACAACCATGTGCCAAAATGGCATGAAACGGTCAGGTTTTTTGATATTTTTGATGGAACCGAGAAAAAAATTGCCTCATTTTATCTCGATCCCTATGCCCGTCCGCACAAGCGCGGTGGTGCATGGATGGATGAATGTATCATTCGCTGGAAAAAACCGGATGGTTCATTGCAGTTGCCGGTGGCTTATCTGGTGTGCAATTTCGATGCGCCTGTCGGTGATAAACCGGCTTTGTGGACGCATGATGAAGTCACAACCCTGTTCCACGAATTCGGACATGGGTTGCATCATATGCTGACTCAGGGAACAGAACTGAGCGTATCGGGTATACGCGGTGTACCATGGGATGCGGTGGAATTACCCAGCCAGTTTATGGAGAATTTTTGCTGGGAACGCGATGTTGTGAATCTGTTCGCCCGCCACTTTGAAACCGGCAAAACATTGCCGGATGATTTATTTGATAAAATGCTGGCGGCCAGAAATTTCCATTCAGCCATGCAGATGTTGCGTCAGATAGAATTTTCCATGTTCGATATTTTGCTTCACAGCGACTATGAGCCGGACTCGGATGTTACGGTACAGGATGTGCTCGACCGGGTACGTGAAGAAGTCGCGGTCGTAACACCGCCGGCATTCAATAAATTTCAGAACAGCTTTTCACATATCTTCGCCGGTGGTTATGCGGCCGGTTATTATTCCTATAAATGGGCCGAGGTACTGTCGGCAGATGCTTATGCTGCGTTTGAGGAAGAGGGTGTACTCAATGCCGACACAGCGCGGCGGTTCCGTGAACAAATATTAAGTGTGGGCGGCAGCAAGAATATCATGGATGCCTTCATTGCCTTCAGAGGGCGTAAGCCTGCTGTCGATGCGCTGCTGCGCCATACCGGACTGTTAACATGAAACAAACAACGCGGTTGCACGGAACTTTTGCACGCCATGTTACTGTTTCATGGCATGGGGTGGAAAAGTTCCATGCGCGTTAGGGAAACTCTGAGGAGATTATATGATGGATAACGTCACGATTACCGATATCAAAATGCCTTTCCTTTCCATGGTTGTTTTCATGGTTAAACTGGCTGTTGCATCCATCCCGGCATTTATCATTCTGTCTGTGATCGGATCCATCACGTTTGCTTTGCTGGGCGTAACGATAAGTTCGATTGGCGGCTATTTTGCGCCACAGCAGTTTTAATACACGCCAAAGCTAAAGGCTGATCCAGCCCTTTGGTGTTGGTAACAGATAAAATCCGGCACCGACAACAGCATAGAGTAGCAGATAGGATACCCATGATGATCTGTTGAATAAGGTCAGTGCACTGCCAAATGACTGTTTGAGTGTACTGTCCATAAAGTTCACGCTGTACATTTCATCCAGCATCAGGTGTAGCAGATAACCGCCGCAGACAAAGGCAGCGGCCAGCCATGCAAAATCGAGATGCCAGCCCAGTACATGGATACCGACTGATACCGTCGTCAGGCCAAACAACAGTGCTGCCGGCAGCGAATGAAACAGGCCTCGATGTTCGGTAATGCCGGCAAAGAGTGCATAGACAATATAACGCACAAACAGGGCGCTTAATAAAGATATGCCAAGTATATAAACCAGATGAACCTTTCCCTGTAATGCAAACAGGGCGGCAGTCGCAACGGCAAAGCTGATGATATTGAATACCAGCCGGGTGGGTACGGAATGGTCGGAATCAATATCGGGTAAAATGCCGGCCATCGTGCCAAGTGATAGCAGAAGCAGGGCTTCCGGGTGACTGACGATGCCTGTCTGCACGCATACAGCCGTTGCTGTCATGGATCCTGCTGCCGCGACAGTAAGATGGGTCTGGAAATTGGCCATGGAAGCTCCCTGATTTAAAACATCCCGAAGCTTATCGAATCATAATGTTACCGCTGTGAGCCAAGTCACGGCTGGAAGTTGTGGGGAAAGCGCTGATGTGTCAGTCATGCCATGCAGATCGGGGAAGGGTTTCCACACCCGACCAGATTGGACAGGCCCTGGTATTGTTGATGCTTTACACAGCCCTGGGGTCGGATTTATTGTCGTTGTCCATAAACGGTTTAAGAAGATCATACAGCCAGTCTTCGAGTTTTCTCATACCATCCCGTACATCATCGAAATCTTTTTCCGATAGGACGCCATCCTTGTTGTGATCCATGGCATCAAAGGTCGTGCGAGCCGATTTTTCAAGTTTTTTCATGACCTCTTCAAAAGTAATCTTGCCATCGCCATTGGCATCAAAAGCATGTGTCTGCTCTTCCCCTGCTATCACCGCTGTTGCAGTAAACAGCAGGCCTGCGAAAAACAGCGATACAAGGATGCGTTTGCTTGTTCGTGTGTTGGTTGAGTTCATCTTGAGCCCTCCTGCTGACCGTACTGTTCCACATCATCACAAGATATCTGCTATTGAAAAGCCCGGATGATACCCCGGCATGCGCAGAAACTCCCCGGCCTTTATCGTTTCTGAGCCAGTGTGATGCCATCGGCAACGGGCAACATGCAGATATCGACCCGTGCATCGTTTGCCAGTGACTGATTAAATACACGTATCGCTTCAGTACTGGCATCATGATTGGCCGGATCAATAACACTTCCATCCCAGAGCACATTATCCACCACAATCAGTCCGCCGGGCCGAACCAGTTGTATACAAGCTTCGAAATAGGGCTGATAATTTATTTTATCAGCATCGATAAAGACAAAATCAAAACGGCCTTGCTCACCCTCTGCAAGCAATGTGTGTAATGTCTCCATCGCCGGGCGCAGATGCAGGTGTATTTTGTCATCCACGCCGGCAATTGCCCAATATTGTCGGGCAAGGGCTGTCCATTGCTCCGACACATCACAACTGACTATCTCACCATCGTCGGGTAAAGCCAGTGCCATCCAGAGCGTGGCATAGCCGGTATAGGTGCCGATTTCGAGCGCCCGCTTTGCGCCTGTCAAACGCAGTAACATTGCCATGAACTGGCCCTGTTCAGGGGCAGAACGCATGACTGACATGTCCTCTTTTTCTGTAGCCTCGCGCAGCTGTTGCAACACGTCAGGCTCTCTCAGCCCCATGGACAGCAAATAGCCATACAGTTCGGGGCTCAAACCCATGCTCTGATTAGCTATAAGAATATTCCAGTTCGGTTAATCGTGCGGCGGCATCACTGAGCTGCCGCTCGCTGAACACGGAAATACCATGCCGTGTTAATAATCGGGCAGTCACACCCTGCCCATCAACTTTGCGGCTGGAAAAACTGCCATCATTCACACATGCTACTCCGCAGGAGGGACTTCCCTCTTTCAGTATCGCAATCCGGATATTGTGTTTCATACACAAGGCCAGCGTGATTTCAGCACCGTTCAAGTACGCATCGGTCACATCGACACCATCTTTTCGCCAAATGCCGGACTTGCCCTGCAGTATGGTATCGGCATTTCCTCCCTCAATTTCGGCAGCCACTCTGGGCACAGGTAATCCACCTGCCATTTCCGGGCAGGTAGAAATCAGCCGCCCTTCCTGTTGCCATTGATTCAGGATGTTGGAATTGATCTGGCTATTACCGCCATCATAACGAACATTCTCACCCAGCAGGCATGCGCTAATCAGGATTTTCCCCACGCGTTCTCCGGTTGGGGTGGCTGTCTGTCTGTTATCTGAATCTGAATGGATAGACATGCGAACGTTTTAGCGTTGCTTCAGATATGTACCGACCAGCTCGGCCTGTTCGAGCACATGGCCTTGCATGGCTTGCAACAGCGTCGGTTTATCCGGTGTCTTCAGGCTATCCAGCCGGGTGTCCAGTGCATACAATTTAAAAAAGTAGCGATGTCGACCAATTGGAGGACATGGCCCCCCGTAATCGTTCCTCTTCCAGTCATTGAGTCCGCTTCCTGTACCCTCCGGAAGTTTCAGAATGCCTTCATCGAGTCCTTTCAATTGAGCCGGAAGGTTGAATAACAACCAGTGCACCCAAGTCATTTTTGGGGCGGATGGGTCAGGTGCATCCGGATCATCAACAATCAAAACCAGTGATTCGGTCGCTTCGGGAATGCCTGTAAATACCAGTGGAGGCGAAATATCACGGCCTTCACAGGTATATGTTTCCGGAATGGTTTCACTTTCTGCAAAAGCAGGTGATGTTATACGCATATTTGGCAATTCGCCTCCCCCGCTATCAGCCGCTGCAATCATCGTTGTTAGCCCGATAACGATAGCCAATCGTTTCACTTCCATGTTGAGGATGATAGCCCAAGCCATGCCAATCGGGAAAGCATGTTTATTCAGTTCCCGTGCAGCAGGCGTTGAACACGGTTGGCATCCGGCAGCGCCATGCGGGCACCAAGCTTTGTACAAGTCAGGGCTCCGGCTGCCGAAGCATAACGTAACAGCGCCTGCCAGCTCATACCCGAAGACAGACCGTAGGCAAAGGCGCCATGAAACGCATCTCCTGAACCTGTCGAGTCGATCACATCGACTGTGAATGCTTTCATACTGCCGGCCTCTCCGTTTTTGCTCCAGATCAAGCCACTCTCACCCATCGTAATCACGACACAATCAGCTGTTTCCTGCATGATTTGCAAGGCGCGCTGTGGATTATCCATACCTGTGAATTGCACGGCGAATTTCTCCGAGGCAACCAGATAATCGACAGTCCCGGCCAAATCCTGTGTGCCCTGATGCAGAGAGCCGGCATCAAGCACAGTAGGTATACTATTCGCTTTCGCCCATTGGCACAGAGATATGGAGATCAAAGGTTCATGGCCGTCGAACAGCATCACTTTTGGTGTATGAGAAATTGCCACTGCATTTGCACCCATCCACGGCGTGTCTGCCTTGAAATTAACTACCGAACGGGATCCATCCGGTTTGGCAAGTATCTGGGATACCGGCGAAGGATGATTGCCCCGCACGACTAGCGAGGTATCTACGCATTCAGTTTCAAATTCATGTAAATGCGCTGTTCCGAACAGGTCGTCGCCCAGGTAACCGCAAAAACCTGCCTTGCCGCCAAGCCTTGCCACGCACACAGCTGCATTGGCGGCAGGGCCACCCCCTGCCAGCTGCATGGCATCCGCCAGCATTTTTTCATTCGCTTCCGGGTGATGCCTT
>JAUZQH010000110.1 GCA_030951065.1 Mariprofundus sp.
AACAGGCAGGGTTGCATATACGTATGGCGGTAAATCTTTCTGCCCGCCAGCTACAGGACAAAGAGTTATTGAGCATGCTTGCCCGGATGATGAAGGAATTTGCAATAGAACCGGGCATGCTGGAACTGGAATTAACGGAAAGCTGCCTGATGGAAAATCCGGAATCATCCAGTCAACTCATGCATGATATCAAGCAACTGAATCTCCGGTTGGCGATGGACGATTTTGGTACAGGTTATTCATCACTGAGTTATCTGAAACGTTTTGCCATGGACACACTGAAAAGTGATCGCTCCTTTGTGCAGGATTTGCCACATGATGAGCAGGATGCAGCCATTGCCACCACGATTATCGCCATGGCCAGGAATCTTGGTTTGAAGGTGCTGGCTGAAGGCGTGGAGACAGTAGAACAATTACAGTTTCTGCAAGAGCACGGATGTGATGAGGTGCAGGGATATTATTTCAGTAGACCGCTTCCGGCCGAAGAAGTTCAACCCTTGCTGAAAAAACACATGTTGGCCTGATATATTCAGAAAGGCACAATGGAATCATGATTAATATCAACGCCGGTTTCACCGGCATATCGCCGTGTCTTTAACATGAAACAAAGGCGCGGCTTGCATGATGTTTTTCCACCTTATGCTATTGTTTCACCGCTCGGGGTGAAAAAATGCCATGCGCGTAGGCCAGTTTTTTTGCATATTGCAGTTGCAGAAATTTTCACGCATGCTGTGCCGAAATGGATAAACAAAACAGGGGAAGAAAGTCATGAAAATGATAGCTGCAGTGATTAAGCCGTTTAAAGTGGATGATGTGAAGGATGCATTGCTGGAAATTGATATTTCCGGCATGACGATTATCGAGGTCAGAGGCCATGGTCGCCAGAAAGGCCATACCGAACTGTATCGCGGTGCCGAATACAATGTGGACTTTGTGCCCAAGACAGAGGTGAAGGTTGCTGTATCCGATGATCGCGTGGATGAAGTGATTGAGGCGATTCGTTCGGCAGCCTGTACGAACAAAATCGGCGACGGCAAGATTTTTGTAACGCCGCTGGAGCGTGTGGTACGCATTCGTACCGGTGAAGAAGATCAGGACGCGTTGAGTTAAAATATATAAACTCTGGGGAGATATACTAACATGAATACAGCAGGATTTGATGTGTTCTTCCTAACCATGGGCGCGGCCATGGTATTGGCGATGCATGCAGGCTTCGCCTTTCTGGAAGTAGGAACAGTGCGCAAGAAAAACCAGGTGAATGCACTCGTTCGGGTCATTACCGATTTCGGTTTTTCCACCGTGGCTTATTTCTTTGTCGGTTTTTCCGTGGCCTATGGTATCAACTTTTTTGCGCCGGTATCGGAACTCAATGTGCTTGGCGGCGCTTCCAACGGCTATGAAATGGTCCACTTCTTCTTTTTGCTGACTTTTGCAGCAGCGATTCCGGCTATCATTTCGGGTGGCATTACCGAACGCGTGAGATTCTGGCCGAATGCACTGGCAACAGTATTGCTCGTGGCGCTGATCTATCCGTTTTTCGAGGGGCTGATCTGGGCCGGCAACTATGGTTACCAGGCATGGCTCGAGGCTAACTTTGGCGCGCAGTTCCATGATTTTGCCGGTTCCGTGGTGGTGCATGGCATGGGTGGTTTCCTGGCTTTGGGTGCTGTGGTCATGCTCGGTGCACGCAAGGGGCGCTATAACAAGGATGGACGAACCAATGCGATTTTGCCGTCAAATATTCCTTTTCTGGCGCTGGGCTCGTGGATTCTGTGTGTCGGCTGGTTCGGATTCAATGTGATGAGTGCCGGTAATGCAACAGGTGCTTCCGGGCTGGTGGCAATCAATTCATTGCTGGCCATGGTGGGCGGTTTGCTGGCTGCGCTGGTGGCAGGCAGGAATGATCCCGGTTTTGTGCATAACGGGGCACTGGCCGGACTGGTGGCGATTTGTGCCGGTTCTGACCTTGTGCATCCTGTCGGAGCACTGGCGATCGGTGTGGTGGCAGGAACAGTGTTCGTATTCGGGTTTGAATACATTCAGAACAAACTGAAAGTAGATGATGTACTGGGTGTGATTCCGCTGCATGGGATATGTGGCGCATGGGGTGGTATTGCTGCCGGTATTTTTGGTACGACAGCGATGGGTGGAGCCGGTGGTGTGACATTCATGGCGCAACTGGTCGGCACACTCACCGGTGTGGCGATTGCCGTTGCAGGCGGGTTTATTGTGTACGGCATTGTGAAATCCACGATGGGGATTCGTTTGTCCGAGGAAGATGAGTTCAGGGGCGCTGACCTGTCAATTCATAACATCAGTGCCAACCCCGAGGATGATATGGCAGCCCATTAGCATTTATGATCGATTGAAACCGGCCTCTTGAACGGGGTCGGTTTTTTCCATGCAAAGCAGATGTTGTCCATTACAGGTGTGTTGTTTTGCTACAATCCGGTATTGCTCCACAGGCGAGATTGCTTTTTCATCATCATTTCAAGCACAGACTGTTGTTATTCAGTGAGTCAAACCGGCACGGTGTGTGTTCATTTGATTGATGCTGAACTGTTTCATGTTATGTTGGGCCACGTATCGGCTGCATACCCATCGACCCATGGAGGGCATATGACGACTGACATCTGTAGATATATGCCAAAACGTATGCAAATGCTTGTTCTGGCACTGTTGTTGGTGCCGATGATGTCCATGAATGTGAATGCAGGCATCGTGGCGGGCAGTTTTGTCTATGTTCAGGAATCCGATGGCGGTCTCATTCAATATCACGTTGATGCAGTTGATTATCAGGGCATACCCGCCTGGCGCATTTCATGGGATTGCAAGCAGATCAAAGCCGAACATTTTATTCGCCGTAGTGACGGCTCCCCGTTGTATGTGAAACGCATCAACCATGCCATGCAACGCACTGTTGAAATCAACTACAGCATGAATGACAAACAGCCAAATATCTATCGCAAGCAAAGCAAGGATGAATATCTGGAGCGCAAGATATGGGACAAAGGACTGCGTGACCTTGGTTCCATGCCTCAGCTGCTGCAGGGGTTCTTTTCATCTGATTCCGATCAGGATATTACCTTCTCGGCGATTAATTATGATGATGGCAAAGTATATCCATTGATTGCTTCACAGACGGGTTTCCGGAATGTGACGGTTGAGGGTGAACGGGTGCATTGTGCCATCTATGACATCAAGCTGGATTCATGGTTATCAACCTTTGTCGGCAAGACACGTTTGCTGATCCCTCAAAATACACAGAGCAGCAATTTTGTTGCTTATACAGGTCCGAGTCTGGATGGCGGCTCCGGGCAATGGTCGCTACGCCTGATTGGGAGAGACAAGGTTATGGCAATGTTGGAGAAAACAGCACTAACGCAATAAGAATATCTAAAACTCAGGTATTCATACGGGCCATGGGCTGGATCTGAGAACTTTGCATTTATTCCGGGCGATTCCGGTAACTACATAAAAGTTTATTCGTGCCCCCGTCAGTCAAACGCGGTAAATTATCGAAATGGGTGTTTCGATCAGAATGTTCTTGTCTTATGCAGTCTATTTGTGGCCGCTGGTATTGGTTTTTCTGCTTGGCCAGGTTTTGATGCGGCTAAATGGCAATGCATTTCAATTGGGTGTCACACCATCACTGTCCATAGTCGATATGGTGGTTTTTTCTCTTTTTTTTGGCAGTGCAGCATGGTGGACCTTTAATCCATTAAGGCAGTGGCTGGCTAAAAACGTCAGCCCTGATCAGCATCGTTATAAGATTGAAACACTGATGGCTGATTTTCCATGGAGAGCATTAAAATTCTATTTGATCGCAGGCTGGTCTTTTGGGGCCTATCTGGTCATCGTTGTTCCACTGGTTGCTGTGATCGGCGAGCACTTTTTTACATGGCGCATGTTTGTTGCCCTGGCTCTGAATTTCTGTTTTGGTGCAGGCGTGCTGGCACCGGCACTCGCAGTCGCTGTTTCCATCGTGTATTCAACGCGGTTGCGATTGAAACTGTCCAGACAGGGGCGGTTTATCAGTGTGCTGAGTGACAGACACTCGGATAAACAGATTACCTCATCGGAACATCGGCCGTGGCTGGTGTTCATGGTCACAGGGTTGTTGCCGATGTTAATTCTGTCGCTCTATGTCTGGCTGGCCTTGGCAGGCAATGATATTGAACAGCAGTTCATTTTTTCTCAGGCTTTTGTTCTGCTGGTGATGAGTGTGACAGGCAGCATGATTCTGGTACTGAGTATCACCCGGACATTGAAAAAGGTCACCCGAACGCTGAATACAGGGCTGAAATCCCTTGCCGACGGTCATTTCAAGAGATATGTGCCGGTGCTGATTGATGACGATCTCGGTGAACTGGCCCGAGGCCTCAATACAGCCATGAAAGGCTTGCAGGAACGGGAGGATTTAAAAGATTCACTCTCTCTTGCAGCGGAAATCCAGCAGGGGCTGTTGCCTACATTTGAACCGTCGATTCCCGGTTATCATCTGAAAGGTTTCCAGCAGACATGTTATTCGGTGGGTGGCGATTATTATGATTATATCAGGCAGGAAGACGGGCAGATCTGGCTGATCATTGCCGATGTTTCAGGCAAGGGTTATCCGGCAGCACTGACCATGGCCAATCTCCAGGCTATGCTGCGCGGTCTGGGCACACTGGGCTGGCCGATTGAAGAGGCCGCCGGTTATCTCAATGAAGCATTATGCGATACACTGGCAGCGGGCCGTTTTGTGACCCTGTTTATGGGCAAGCTGCAGCCGGATTCTCATACACTGGTTTGGGTGAATGCCGGCCATGTGCCGCCATTGCTGGTGCGTCAGGGAGAAATCAATCGCCTGGAAGCATCCGCACCTCCGCTGGGTTTGATCAAGGGTATGAAATATGAACTGGCCCGGACTGATTTCCATGTCGGCGATTTGTTTGTCGGCTATACTGACGGTGTGACTGAAACATCGAGTTACGATAACAAAGAGATGTACGGAGAGGCGAGGTTCACGCAGTGGTTACGCGACTATGGCGATAAGCCGGTGGCTGCATTGCCCGAGGCTCTGCTTGAGGAACTGAACGGATTCGGTCGTAATGACCGGGATGATGATTTAACACTGTTATGTGTCAGAAGGGAGAAATAATGGCTGAACACAGAATTGAAAGCGATTCGATGGGTGAGATGCAGGTGCCGGCGGATGCGATGTATGGCGCATCAACCGCCCGTGCAGTGGAGAATTTCCCGGTGTCGGGGTTACGTTTCCCTCGCGAATTTATCCGGCCGCTGGCCCAGATCAAACTTGCTGCGGCTACTGTGAATCAGGATTTGGGCCGGTTGAAAAAATCCAGGGCCCAACTGATCCGAAAAGCTGCACAGGAAGTTGCTGATGGCGATTGGGACAGCCAGTTTGTACTCGATATTTTCCAAACCGGTTCCGGCACATCCACCAATATGAATGCCAATGAGGTGATTGCGCATCGCTGTGCACAGATCAATGCAAATGAGCAGATACATCCGAATGATGATGTGAATATGGGACAATCGTCGAACGATGTGATTCCGACTGCCATACATCTGGCTGCTACGGATTTACTGGTCAATGCTTTGATTCCTGCCCTCAGACATTTACATGCGGTGCTGGAGACAAAAGCCGCAGAAACCGATGATGCTGTGAAAATCGGACGCACGCATTTGATGGATGCGACACCTGTGACCCTGGGGCAGGAAATTTCAGGCTGGGCACGCCAGGTCGAACTCGGCATTAAACGGCTGGAATCAGTGCTTCCGCGCATTACCGAGCTGGCACAGGGCGGCACGGCCGTGGGTACCGGGCTCAATACACATCCGGAATTCGGCAGACGCATGGCTACCGAATTATCCAGAACCTGTGGCACGAAATTTCATGAAGCGAAGAATCATTTCGAGGCACAGGCAGCACAGGATGCTGCAGTAGAATTATCCGGGCAGTTAAAAACGCTGGCAGTATCACTGCTTAAAATCGCCAATGATGTGCGTATGCTGAATATGGGGCCGCGCTGCGGACTGGGAGAGATCAGTGTGCCGGCTGTACAGCCGGGTCCATCCATTATGCCCGGAAAAGTCAATCCCGTGATCGCCGAATCAATGGCCCAGGTATCTGCTCAGGTGATTGGCAATGATGCCACGATTGCCTTCGGTGGAGCTTCCGGACTGCTGGATTTGAATGTGATGTTGCCGGTGA
>JAUZQH010000111.1 GCA_030951065.1 Mariprofundus sp.
CACTGGTTACACCATTTTCAAACAGTAAAATTGACGAGGATGCATTCCGTGCTCATCTGGAACGGCAGATTGAAGCAGGTGTGAATGGCGTGGTGCCTGCCGGAACAACCGGTGAGGCAGCTACATTGTCTTTTCATGAACACAAGCAGGTGATTCGTATTGCTGTTGAGCAGGTGGCAGGGCGTGTACCGGTGATTGCCGGAACAGGCAGCAATAATACTGCTGAATCAATCGAGCTGACGGCTGCAGCCAAGGCTCTCGGTGCCGACGGAGCGCTGTTGATTTCCCCCTATTATAATAAACCGACCCAGGAAGGGATATATCAACATTACAAGGCGATCGCGGAGGCCGTGCATATACCTCAAGTCGTGTACAATGTGCCGGGCCGGACCAATTCAAATATTTTACCCGAAACTGTGGGGCGTTTGTCCCATGTCTCCAATATCGTTGGTATCAAGGATGCAACAGCCGATATGGAACAGTTGTTGCATACCATGGCGGCTTGCGAGGGGCGTTTGGAATTTTATTCGGGCGATGATGCCAGTGTGATGCCATTCATGGCACTCGGAGGTAGCGGGGTGATTTCCGTGGTTTCCAATATTGCGCCTAAAACGATGCTTGCATTAACCCATGCCATGCGTATCGGTGATCTGAATACAGCCAGAAGCGCACAGTTTGCTATGCGCGGGCTCAATCAGATGTTGTTTGTTCAGGCCAATCCCATTCCGGTTAAGGCTGCCTGCCACTTGCTTGGCTGGATGAAGGATGAATTGCGCCTGCCATTGCTGTCGCTGAGTGGCAAGCCGCTGGATGCCTTGCGTCAGGCCATGATGGATTTCGACTGCGAACTGGACGGTGTAATCGAGCGCCTGGAGTTGGCCGATAGCTGACGAGCTTGTTTCTTCGTTGCGTCTGATGTTCAGTTTCAGGCGTGTGGTGCACTCATTTGCTTATTTTGCTGCCACACTTGCGGCGATTGCCGTATTTGTACTGGTGCTTATGCTGGCAGAGTCGGCGGTGTATGCTGCTACCGGTCAGCCGGTTTCTGTTTGGGCCATGGCCATTGCTGCGATAACGGCGGCCTTCGGATATGCTCCTCTGGTTCAGGGTCTGCAACGCGGACTGGATCGTATGTTTTTTCGTCATCAACTGGATATGCTGGCAGCGATCAGGCAACTGGGGGCTGGTGATTTGGCCCAATTGCCGATTGAAGATGTGGAGAGCGCCCTGTTGGAGCGCATCTGTATGGTCAGTTATCGACGTTATGCCGCACTGGATGAACGGGCGTTGCCTGATGGCGAATGGTTCTCCTTTCCGGCAGATGCACCGCTGATTGAGGCTGACCATGATAGCGACATACATAAGGATTACGTTCTGCGCCTGAAACTTCCGTCAGTGAATGGCGACGCATACCTGTGGCTTGGGCCGAGGCGCGATGGCAGACCGATGGATGCGGAAGAACGAACCAGTCTGGAGTCACTGGCCAGGTTTTCAGCCATGAGTCTGGAGCATGCTCGTTTGACGCACCAACAGGCTGAGGCTGCGCGGCTGGATTCTCTATCCCGCGTTACCCGTCAGCTGCATTCCCATGACCTGAAAAATCGTTTACATGATCTCTCTTTTCTGGCTCATCATCTTGGCTCCGGAAAACTGGACGAAGAAGATGTGCAACGCATGCTCATCGCTATTCGTAAGGTCACGGGTCGGATGCAGACATTGATGCAACGGATGTCCGATCCCAATGCGCCGGTCGATCCGCTCCTTGCGCCGCTTGATCTGGTGGCTTTGTTGCAATCCAGCATTCGGGATCGATTATGGCCGGAATCGTTGCAGATCAAACAGAGTTTTGAAGCGTTGCCTGCTGTGGCCGGGGATGCGGATTTATTACAGGGTGTATTTGAAAACCTTTATGATAATGCGGTTCAGGCGATGCAGGGACAGGGGGAGATTTGCATCGAGGCACGGTTGATCGAATCAAAAGAATGCGCTGATCAGGGGGCGGGTGTCCACGCTGATCTGGCTGAAGTGCGGGTAAAGGATCAGGGCTGTGGCATGACAAAGACGTTTATCAAGCAGCGTTTATTCCATCTTTTTGCAACCAGCAAGAGTAATGGACTGGGGATCGGGCTCTACCTGAGTCGAAGAATCGTCGAGGCGCATGGTGGAACGATTACTGCACAAAGCGATGGTCCGGGTAAAGGTTCCACCTTCATTGTACGTTTGCCGTTATGGCAGAATAAGTCTGATGAGAAACATTTCGAGCGGAAGGAGAAAAGGTGATGAAGCAAACGGTGCTGGTAGTCGATGATAATGATATCAATCGCCTGAATCTGAAGCTGTTGTTGAAGGAGTCCTACACGATTCTTGAAGCAGGCGATCTGGAAGCTGCCGAT
The DNA here is from genome assembly GCA_030951065.1 of Mariprofundus sp. GTDB lineage: Bacteria > Pseudomonadota > Zetaproteobacteria > Mariprofundales > Mariprofundaceae > Mariprofundus. The sequence goes on from JAUZQH010000111.1 coordinate 2,394, forward strand.
AAGGCTCTGGCCGGCAACCGCGTGGACCTTGTTGTACTTGATCTTGCTCTCCCGCCCGAACCGGATAATCCGGAAATTGGTATGGGTTATCTGAATAAACTGGGCAGGGAAAGTCCGGATACTCCAGTTGTGGTGATTACCGGACATGATGAACGGGCATTGGCTTTGCGTGCACAGCAATCGGGAGCACTGGATTTTTTCGGTAAACCTTTCGATCCCGATGAAGTCAAGAGTACGATTGATCGCAGTATGCAGGCGCACTGGCAGGCAATGCGTGAGCAGGAGATGCAGCGTGCGCTGGCAACCCGGGTCAATAATGAACTGTTGGGTGAATCAGCGGCTATGCAGGCGCTCAGGACGATGATTTCCCAGGTTGCTTCAGCTCCGTCTACGGTGCTGGTTCGCGGCGAAACGGGGACGGGAAAAGAGCTGGTTGCACGACAATTACATACCGCCAGTTCACGGGCTAAACAACCGTTTATTGCCATTAATTGTGCGGCTATGAGTGTCGAGTTACTGGAATCAGAGCTGTTCGGCTATGAAAAAGGTGCTTTTGCGGGCGCAGGAAAACGCAAGCTGGGCTGGTTTGAGCGGGCCAGTGGAGGCACGTTGTTTCTTGATGAAGTTGCGGGATTACCATTGGCGGTGCAGGGAAAGTTGCTCAGGGCTCTGGAGAGCGGAGAGTTTTCGCGGCTGGGTGGTGAGGCGATTATCCAGACTGATGTGCGTTTGATCTGCTCCACCCGCGAGGATTTGGAACAAAAGGTGGCAGCAGGTGATTTTCGCGATGACCTTTATTATCGGATCCATGTGGTGGAAATCGAGGTGCCGCCTTTAAGGGAACATATCGAGGATTTGCCACAATTGAGCGAAGCGATTTTATGGCGTAAGGCAGCCATGTGCGGTAAGCGTATGGATGCATTCTCGGATGATGTTATGGAGCAGCTGGCCCGCTATAGCTGGCCGGGCAATGTCCGGGAGTTGGAAAATGTGATTGAACGAGCTGTCGTACTGGCTGCTACGACGGTAGTAGAATCCATTCCTTCGTTAACCGGCCCACAGCCGGCCGGGGATGATGACGACCCGCTGCAATTATGGCTCCGGCAGCTGCCGGATTCGGGGATCAGGGCGGAAAAAGCAGTAGCTGAATTTGAAAAGCGTCTGGTGGAAGCTGCGCTGGAGCGTAATCAACATATAAAGGCAAGAGCCGGACGCTGGTTGGGTTTTGGTGACCGAGCCAAGGATAAAATGCGGTATTTGTGTGATAAATATGATATTGAGGTAAAAGAGAACCCATGAGTCGTTCGGTTGGCCTGATCATGCTGGCATCGATGCTGCTGCTCGGGGGCTGGGTACTCGATGCCGGTGCTTTTGAACTCGACAAGGATTATCTCTATTCCCGCGATGCCAATGTGCCGCCTTTCCAGAAGTCGCGTGAATTTTTTGATATGCCCGATCGGCCAGGCAGTTATGAAGTGATCATGATATCCGAAAATATCGGGCCGCTGACCTTTCGCATGGTGCGTGTGCACGGTGAGCAGGAAAAAACATTGGTGCAGCGACGCAGCTATAGTGTCGGAAACCATGAGTTTGAGGCACGCTTTGATAATCCATCGGGCAATGATGATTTGATTGTGGAAATTGCCAACTCCAATCCTGTCGCCTCGGCTACAGTCTCGGTCTTTGTCATAGAAATTTCCGGGCAGTAAATGACAAAAAATATCATGTTATTTCTTTTCAGCCTGTGCGGTATCTGGAGCTCGCTGGCCGGTTTTATTCGCAAAGCCTATACGTGTACAGCCCTGTTCAATGAAATCTCGTATGGGCGAGGGTGATGGAAACCCCGCGCACAATAGTCAGCACGAATAACTAGCATGCCTCAGGATACAGTTCAAAAGAGTTATTTCGTGTCAAAGATGTCACTTCGGCGTCGCATGTTTATGCTGGCTGCGGCGGCAGGCTCAATCGTCGGAGCTATCAGCTCATGGCTGGACTGGCATAGCGGTCTGTTTTCTTCTGTTCCTCAGGATATTGCACTGTCGCTGGCTTTGATTCCGCTACTCTTCTGGGGCTGGAAAATATCCGATCCAACTGCTCCTGCCAGAGTCGGGATGCTGCTTTTCATGGTTGCCTTTTTGCCATCTATTCCTAACGAATTAGCTCAAATGCCAATTTTTTTGCTATGGCTGCCCGCTGTTTCGTTGCTGTCCTTTTATTTCTTCGGCTTTCGTGAAGGTATCATATGGTCGACTGTTTTTATCATCGCTATACTGGCAGAGTCCATTTGGGTAATCGCGGCCATGCAGCAGACGTTCCAATTTGAATCCATGCTGGTCATGGCGATCATTATTTATTTGTTTCTCAACGGTACAGCCGCAGCCTTTCAATACCTGGTTGAATCCTATGAACAACAGATTCTGTTAGAAGCCGAGGAAAAACAGCTGGTTCGTGAACGCATGGCTGAAATGCAGAAACTGGAGACTATCGGTGTACTGGCCGGCGGCATTGCCCACGATTTCAACAACCTGCTGGTTGGCGTGATGGGTAATGCCGAATTGGCTATGCTTGATGCCTCACCTGACAGTCAAGAGCGGTATCATTTGAAGCAAATTGTGAAGTCCGCCCGCCATGGTGCTGATCTGGTGCGGCAAATGCTGGCCTATTCCGGTCAGGGCCAGGTATCGATGGGACTACAAAATTTCAACGATCTTTTGCGGGACGTCTCGGAACTGCTGGGTACAGTGGTCGGCAAGCAGATTACATTCAGGCAGTCGATGATGCATCATTTGCCACCCATCTATGGTGATAAAAGTCAGTTGATGCAGTTGATCATGAACCTGATCACCAATGCATCGGAGGCTATGCATGGAATGAGCGGCGAGATTTGCTTGCGCACCGGGTCCGCTACCTTTCAAACCGTGACTTTTCCGGTATGTATATGGCAGGCAATGCCAAGCCCGGGGATTATGTGTTTATCGAGATAACCGATAGCGGCTGTGGTATGGATAAACAGACGCAGGAGCGTATCTTTGATCCGTTTTTCACCACCAAGGAGACAGGCACCGGCTTGGGGCTGGCCGCACTATTGGGGATTGTCAGGAGCCACTGTGGAACGCTATCACTGCGCAGTGCACCCGGAGAAGGCACCAGTTTTACAATCTTTTTCCCGCAGATTGTGGGAGGCAGAGTCGTGGAAACACAACACACGCTGGAATAAACTGTGCAGCGACCTGTCTTGTCGGGTGCTGTATTGGTAGTGGACGATGAAAATACCGTAAGGGATATGGCAAGGTGTTTTCTGAATGCACGCATATTCGGGCTGCCCGGATTTATCTGTAAATCTTACATGCGCAACGCACTGCTGAATGAAATCAGCTGTGTTTGCCAGTCTGGCACCACGGCCAGACAAGCCTGAAAACAGCAATAAACAATCCATGCACGGGGCTTGGATTTACGTTTTTTTATCCCCATATACATCAGAGTACAGCAACTTGCGCCGGTATTTGAATGCCTCATGCATGCGCGTTGTTTATTTCATATTAAAGGAGTGCTAACAATGGATATGAGTCGTATGACGCAGAAAGTAAACGAGGCGCTTGCTGCAGCGCAGCAGTTAGCGGTGCGGTTGTCACATCAACAGGTAGACGGCGAACATGTGCTGGCTGAATTATTGGCGCAGCAGGATGGCTTGGCATCGCGCCTGCTGGAGCGTGCCGGAGCTTCTCCGGAAGCCTTTAAAACAGCCGTACAGCAATCGCTGGCTAAACGCCCGAAAGTTACCGGTAGCGCTGTCGAGGCAGATAAGGTGTATATCACTCAGCGGCTGCAGCAGCTGTTGGTGAAAGCCGGTGATGAAGCAGAGAAAATGCAGGATGAATATATCTCCGTCGAACATTTATTGCTGGCCATGATTGCTGAAGGTAATAACA
>JAUZQH010000112.1 GCA_030951065.1 Mariprofundus sp.
ATTTTGTATTTGCTCACAAATCAAGCACTTGCATGTTTGATTTGGCAGCCCGTCCGTGGGCTGCACGGAAGCACCGACACATCAGCGCTTCCCTCGTAATGTCATATGATAAATTGCGCCTTCGTATGCAATCCGTAACGGCCTGGCCATAGGTGAACCTATTCAGCATCAATGCGTAAACAAGCTCCCTTTCTGCTGACGAAGTAGCGTTTTGTGTTCAGAAAAGCCAGATGCCACCCAGGCTGATAGCGATCATGGGCAACAGACCGATCAGCAACCGGCTGCGCATGGCTGTAGGGGCGAAGATCATGCCCATACCCAGTTTGACCAGTGTGTTGGATGCGGCAGCAATCAGAATGGCGGTGGTAATGGTATGCTGACTCACTGCTTCGGCAGGCATTTGCAATAGTGTCAGCGTGATAGCATCGACATCGGTCAGGCCTGAGATTGCTCCGAGCATCAGAATTCCCGAATCACCGAAATAGTATCTGGCGGCATGTACCAGTAGCATAATCAGTGCAAAAAAAGCTGCCACGCCAAGCGCCATCAGGAGTGACAGGGGATTGAATTCAGGGTCAAATTGCCCGTGCTGATCGGCACGGGCGGTTTTTTGCCAGAGCATCCAACCCAGCAAGAGGGTATAGAGCACAATGACCAGGACGGGGATAGCCAGTTGCAGTGCCACCTCCGGTTTGAACATGAGCGTAAAAAACCATATGCGCGGAAACATGACGCCGCAGGCCAGCAGGATGGCCAGGGCACAACTGTCCCGGGTAGCCGAATTTTTGTGCGCAAGTCGTGACATACTGAGCGTTACCGCTGTGCTCGAAATAAAACCACCCATCAGGCCGGTCAGGCCTAGTCCAATGCGTTGCCCGAATATCTTGATGGCGACATAAGCAGCAAATCCAATCCCCGAAATCAGCACCACCATCAGCCATACATGCCTGGGGTTTAAGGCCTGAAAGGGGCCAAGCCCCTGATCCGGCAGGATCGGAAAAATGACGAGGCTGACGATCAGAAATTGCAGGGCCTGCCGCAGATCGACAGGGGAAAGGGAATGGGAAAATCGGTGCAGAAGTTTTTTGTAGGATAGCAAAGCGAAAATGAGGATGGCGATGATGGTGGCGGGTAATACGTACCCGATTCCGGTCAGGATACCCAGAACATAGGTAATCAGCAGGACAGTTTCCGATGTGATGCCGATATCGGCCTTTCTGGTTCGGTTGCTGAAGGTATAGGCAAGAATGGCCAGGATAACAATGGCAGCAAATCCCAGCAGCAGGAACCACGGCCTGATGGCGTCAGGAAGCCAGGTCAGCAAATTGCCAATCAGAGCCACCAGTGCAAAGGTCCGGATGCCGGCCGGCTCTGTGGGGCGTGTATTATCGTCCTGCTTGCGCTGTCGGTATTCGCGTTCCATTCCGATCAGCAAACCAATGCCGAGCGCGGCAATGGTGGGCATCCATGAATAAAGCGACATATCCATATGAATAATTATACCATCCTTACAGCGATCTTCCTAACGCGCATAAACTTTTCCACCCTATGCCATAAAACAGTAACATGGCGTGCAAAAGTTCCATGCAACCACGTTGTTTGTTTCATGTTAAAGTCGATCGATGGCATGCATCAGGGCAATCGGATGCCCGGCCGGATGATATAATGGCGGAGCAAAGGATGATTTTTGGCCATTATCCCTGCCGTGCAGCAGGTTTCTCATAAGTCCGACAGACTCATGGCGATGAACTGTTTCATCTTCATATGGTAAAGGTTTGGCCACTGGTTTCCACTACGCCTTTGGAATTTCAGATAAACTACCATCAACTTTCGTGACATAATGTTAAAATCATGCTATTTTGATTCCCGACTGTTCGTTATCATCACTTGAGCAGGTTTCTAAATTCAGGATATACTTTACACGCCCTATAATGCCCATGATAAAAAACACTGCTTCATCAGACACGCTCACAGCCTTTATTCGCAGCCTGGATAACCCGTTGCTGGACATGGATTATCGCCCCGGACTGGAACGGGTGAGGAATGTTCTGGGCCATTTTCCTTCCCGCCGGCCAAAACTGCGAATCCGCATCGCCGGCACCAACGGCAAGGGTTCGACCGGTCATTTCCTGGAAAGTGCCTTCAGGGCGGCGGGATTCACCACCGGCTTTTATACTTCCCCGCATATCCTGCATTTTAATGAACGCATCAGAATCCATGGTTCTCCGGCCAGCGATGAAACACTCGCCTCTCTGCTGACGGACATTCTTGAACGCGGAGAAGAATATGCGGCATCCCCGTTTGAACTGGCCACTGTACTGGCACTGAATACCTTTGCGCAGGCACAGGTCGATATTGAAATTCTGGAATGCGGGCTGGGTGCCCGACTCGATGCCACCACCGCTGTTCCCGCCGACATGGCGCTCATCACGCCGATCGGGCTGGATCATCAGGCCTGGCTCGGTGATACCATCCAGAAAATCGCCACAGAAAAAGCCTTTGTCATGCAAGGCTGTGCATTTTCGGTCTCTGTACCGCAACAGCCGGAAGTGTCTGCCGTACTGCAAAGCTTCAACCCGGATTTACTCACCTGTAACATCGATACCTTTGAGGCACTGAAAGCTCCGGGCCGACACCAGCACATCAATGCCTCGCTGGCCTGTGCGGCAATCAACATGTTGAAAGAAGCGCAGTTTATGGCGGTTGATCCGAAAAAGGCCAGAAAAGGAATCATATCCTGCCAGCTGCCGGGGCGGTTACAGAAAATCAACATCGGCAGGGCAAATGTCTGGCTGGATGCAGCCCATAATCAGCATGCTGTCGAAGCCCTGTTGCCATCTCTGCGCAGTCTGGCCGACCCGTTTGATGCCATCCTTGTTTTCACCCGACAGGACCGTTCGCTGAAAGATGCTCTCTCCATGCTCAGGCCTTACACAAAACGACTGATCACCAACAGCGATGCCAAACAGAACGATAACACCGAACTTCCCGCTGCCGCACTGCAGGAAGAAATTCGGAAAACACCGACAGGGAACTTTCTTGTACTGGGTTCTTTTACCACCGTGGCCGCCATCCTGCGTTCACTGCAAACAACAGGGTCTAGACAGTAAACCCTTCGACACCACGGCGCATACCGACCGGACCACTGCGGGCGCTTTCGATCATATCGAAAGGCTCCAGATCAACGAGAATAGCGTCCAGAATTTCAACCTTGTTGGTAAATTCGACAATCATGTGACTGTCGGCATGGCTCTCAATCACCCGGCCTTCATAACGCTCCACCAGTTCCAGCAAGGCATCATCACTCGCTGAACCAGTCCGCATTTTGACAATCAGCAAGCCGCGCTCCAAATGCACGGCATGCGAAATGTCTTCCACCTTGATGACGGGAATCAATTTATTCAGCTGCTTCTTGATCTGCTCGATGATGTGCTCATCACCCCGGGTCACCAGTGTCATACGACTGATTGTGGTATCCCTGAGCGGTGCTACATTCAGCGTTTCGATATTATAACCTCGCGCTGAAAATAATCCGGCCACGCGGGTCAACACGCCGAATTCATTTTCTACCAGAACTGTAATCGTATGCCTCATGATAATACCATCTCGTTCAGTGCCGCTCCGGCCGGCACCATGGGAAATACATTCTCCTCTTTGGAAACAGCGATATCCACCATCACAAAACGGTCATCCACATGCAATGCCCTGTCCAGCGCATCATCCAGCTCATCCAGCCTGTCCACACGAATACCGATACCGCCATAAGCTTCCGCCAGCTTGACGAAATCCGGCAGGGAATCAAAATAGGAGTTGGAATAACGCGATTCGTAAAACATCTCCTGCCACTGCCGCACCATGCCCATATAGCCGTTATTCAGAATGATCACGACCACGGGCAATTTATACTGAAATGCCATGGAAAATTCCTGACTGCACATCTGTATCGATGAATCGCCGGTAAAGATCACCACTTTTTCATCGGGTTTGGCCACCTGCGCTCCCAGACCGGCCGGCAAACCATAACCCATCGTTCCCAAGCCACCCGAAGTCAGCCAGCGATTCGGACGATTGAACCCATAATGCTGCGCCGCCCACATCTGATGCTGACCCACATCTGTCGCCACAATCGCATCACCTGACGTCATTTCATGCACCCTGCGAACCACAGTCTGCGGCTTGATCGGGCCATCTTCGGGCTGGTCAAAGCCCAGTGAATCTTTAGCCCTCCACTCGTCTATCTGCTCCCACCACAAGGCCAGCGCATCCTGATCCGGGGTACAGTTTTTGCGCGCAATTTCTTCCAGCAGCTGTTTCAGCACCACACCGACATCGCCCACAATCGGCAGATGAGCATGAATATTCTTGGAAATGGACGAAGGATCCACATCGATATGAATCACCTTTGCATCCGGAGCAAAGGCATCGAGCCGGCCGGTCACCCGGTCGTCAAAACGGGCGCCGACTGCAATCAGCAAATCGCAATGGGAAACCCCCATATTGGCCTCATAGGTACCGTGCATACCCAGCATGCCGACAAAATGCGGATCATCATGCGGAACACCGCCAAGCCCCATCAGGGTATTGGTTACCGGCGCATTCAATGCATGCGACAATTCTCTGAGCAGGGGCGCGCTGCCAGCGGAATTCATAATACCGCCACCACTGTAAATCATTGGCCGCTTGGCTTCCATCATTGCTTTAACCGCTTTCTTGATCTGCCCGGGATGGCCGGATGTAACCGGCTGATAAGAGCGCATATTCACTTCTTCCGGCCATTCAAACTCACAAACCGCAATACTGATGTCCTTGGGAATATCGACCAGTACCGGCCCCGGCCTGCCGGTCGTGGCAATATGAAAGGCCTGTCGGATAATCAGGGCCAGATCCTCAACGCGCTTGACCAGAAAGTTATGTTTGGTGGCCGAGCGGGTAATACCAACCACATCAGCTTCCTGAAAAGCATCGTTACCAATCAGGTTGGATGGCACCTGTCCGGAAAAACATACGGTAGGCACAGAATCAGCCAGCGAATCAGCCAGCCCGGTGACCGCATTGGTGGCTCCCGGGCCGGAGGTGACCAGTGCAACGCCGCATTTCCCGGATACTCTCGCATAACCGTTGGCCGCATGCAGAGCGCCCTGTTCATGCCGCACCAGATAATGGGTAAAATGATCCTGCTTGAATATGGCATCGTAAATCTGCAGCACAGCACCGCCGGGATAACCGAATATGGTATCCACGCCTTCCCGCTTCAGACATTCAACAAAAATTTCCGCGCCGCTTAATTTCATGGTCGTTTCACTGCACTCACTAGGATTTAAAATGGCCGGACAAGCTGCACCGGTGCCTGTAGATGGTCAAGAAAATGGCGAAAAAACATTGAAAAATTAAGGCTATTCCCGATTTGAGCGTGAAACGTCCACACATCTTCCGGGTCAGATTCGGGATCGCACCCGACAACACCCTGGCGGCCAATCATGACCCCACACAGCAGGCAAACCCACGCCCCCCGGAATGGATACCGCTACGTTTTGGAGATAAACTGGAGCTTAGACCATAGTCACTTGTTATGCCTATTTGCGCTCTTCTGCTTTTGTATACACCAATCCCCGATCTCTTTTTCCAATTGCGATAACATAAACAACAATTTCAACATCATTTACTTCATAAACTAACCTGTAGCCAACAGAACGAAGCTTGATTTTATAAACATTTTTAAATCCACGCAGTTGGCTTGCTGGATTATGAGGCACTTCCAACCTTTCAGCCAACTTCTTTTTGAATTGCTTGGCCTGCATTTTAACAATAACTCAATAACTCATGCCTGACCCTGTTTTTTAACTCCTGAAAAATAAGATTATAAATCAGTGCTGATTTTAGGTCTTTATTGTAAAGACT
>JAUZQH010000113.1 GCA_030951065.1 Mariprofundus sp.
TTATGAGAGATCACCTCGGCATCAGCCGGATCATCTCGAAGAGTTGGAATAAATAACTTGGAATAACGCATGGCGGCAAGCATAACGGGCGTTCATACATTCAGGTAGTCCCGGGCATAAAAACCCTTCACCACACATTCCATTTCCATCCGTTACATATAGAAAACACAGAGGAAACCAGGCAAAACTGTGCCAAAGCGACCATGAAAAAAATAGTCGCCGGGCTTAACGCTTAAGCCGGAGCTGCTTCCGCCCGTCCTGTACCCGGCTGCAAGCGATAATACAGCGTCACCATCATGGCCAATGAAATCGAAAATACAATGACCATGGATGAAATCATGTGTGCAGCTCCTGCCTGCATTTTCTGCAAAAGCCGAACATCACCAGTTGATGCCCGGTCAGTTTAAAGCCTTTTTTTTCTGCAGCAGCCTCCTGCAATGCTTCAATCGTGTCGTGTGAAAACTCTTCGATATGACCACATCCTGTGCAAACCATATGATCATGATGCGCCTTATCGGCCCGCTCATAGCGTTTTTTATCGGCCAGCTGAATCGAATCAATCAGCCCCTGAGACTCCAGAGCGGCTAAACCGCGATACACTGTGGCAATACCAATCGATGCTCCCGCATCCACCAGTGCCCGCACCACTTCATCGGCATCCCAGTGCCGGTTGGAAGCATTGATTAAATCCAGTATGGCTTGACGTTGTGCTGTCAGTTTCGGCATAGCATAATGATAACTGTTATCATTATCGTGTCAATAATAGAAAACAAGAAAACCCGGAAAAACTTGCTCTTTACAATATTGTAGTCTATTAAAGATGCCAGAGGGAAATACCATGTTAATTTTGACGCGCAAAAAAGGCGAAGCCATTGCTATCGGAGATAATATTCAGATTCAGGTTCTGAATGTGAAAGGTGGGCAAGTGCGCATTGGCATTGATGCACCCCGGGAAATTAAAGTGAATCGTGAAGAATGCTTAAAAGTATCTGCAGATCATAATCAAATTGTGGCGGAAGCCTGATTAACAGGCCCCGATTATGGTTCAATGACTCCGTTTTTTGTTAACCGGCTGCTGCCTTCGATCCATGCCTTGAGCTTCCTTAACGCGCCTGCATGACTTTTTCCACCCCATGATATGAAATTTTATCATGGCGTGGAAAAAGTCATGCAGGCGCGTTGTTTATTTCATATTAACTGTCTTGCTCATCCAGCCCGAAAGCAGTATGCAAGGCACGCACGGCCAGCTCAATATATTTTTCTTCAATCACAACGGTGATTTTAATTTCGCTGGTGGTAATCATCTGAATATTGACTCGCTCTTTGGCCAGAATATCAAACATTTCTTTGGCCACACCGGCGTGTGAACGCATACCCACCCCGACTACGGACACCTTGGCGACACTGTCATCCCCTTTCACATCACGCGCATCCATTTGCCTGCACAGTCCACGCATAATCTCCATGGTCTTCAGATAGTCGCTGCGCGGAACCGTAAAGGTGATATCTGTATAACCCTGTTCGGAAACATTCTGTACAATCACATCGACATTGATACCGGCTTCGGCCACCGGACCGAACACATTGGCAGCAATGCCCGGATGATCCGGAATACCCATGATGGTTATTTTTGCCTCATCGCGGTTATAGGCCACGCCGGAAATTGTCGCTCGTTCCATTGTCTTGTCCTCTTGTTCAACCATTGTGCCTGCCACCGCTTCAAAGCTGGAGCGCAGATGCAACGGCATATCATAACGCATGGCCAGTTCCACCGAACGGGTCTGCAATACTTTCGCCCCCAGAGATGCAAATTCCAGCATTTCCTCATAGGAAATCCGCTTTATTTTGCGAGCCTTGGGCACGATGCGCGGATCAGTAGTATAGATACCATCGACATCCGTATATATTTCACAAACATCCGCACCGACAGAAATCGCCAGCGCTACAGCCGAAGTATCTGAGCCACCGCGTCCCAGTGTGGTAACATTACCCTGATCATCAACACCCTGAAAACCGGTCACCACAGGCACTTCACCGGCCTGCATATGATCGAGCAGATGGCTCCCTTCAATATTCTTGATACGCGCACGCTCATGATGGCTATCCGTGACAAAACCGGCCTGACCACCATTGTAGGAATAGGCACTCACACCACGCTGTTGCAATTCCATGGCCAGCAGTGCAGCACTGACCTGTTCACCTGTCGCAATCAGTGCATCGAGTTCGCGTGCAGCCGGTTGTTCGCTTATCTCCCGAGCCATCGCGGTCAACCGGTTGGTCTCTCCGCTCATGGCCGACACCACGACGGCCACCTGATTTCCCTGTGCCAGTTCAGCCTGTATAATATCCGCCGTTTTACGAATGCGCTCCAGCGAGCCTACCGACGTACCGCCGAATTTCTGCACAACCCGCATCAGTTTTCATCCTGCGGGGCCACGGTGGCAATACCTACTTTGCTCATACCCAGACCACGCAATGTATCCAGCACATAAACAACCCGTTTGTGATGCGTCTCGGCATCTGCCCTCAGTACCACCCTCATGTCGGGATTACCCTTTGTCACATTCAAAATCCGTTTGCGCAAATCGCTATCCTTCACAGCTTCATCCTGTACATAAAAACTGCCATCGGCATTAATACTCACAGTCACCTGCTCCGCTTTCTTCTGTTCAGCTTTGGCTTTACTGGATGGCAGATCCAGCTTGAGGCTGGATGACACATTAAAAGTGGTGGAAACCATGAAAAAAATGAGCATCAGGAACACCACATCAATCAATGGTGTAATATCAACAAGATACTCCGGCCGTGCTTTTTTGCGCAGATTCACACACGTTCCCCTTTCAGCAGCTCAACAAAACGCAGGGCATGATGTTCGATTTCAATCACAAAACGATCCACACGGGATTCATAATAACGATATGCGACCATCGATGGAATCGCGACTGTCAGACCAAATGCAGTCGTATTCAAAGCCTTGGAGATACCACCGGCCAGAACGTCAGCCTTGCCCACACCTACAATCGAAATCTGCTGGAATACTTCAATCATGCCAATTACCGTGCCAAGCAGTCCCAGTAGCGGGGCAATACCGGCAATCAAACCAAGAATACCTATGAAGCGATCCAGATGTGCCACTTCCTGACGCCCGGTTTCTTCCAGAATCTCTTTCATAACAGCGCGGTGAACACCACGATTGGCCAGCGCCACCCAGAGAATGCGGCTCATAGCCGTATTATTATTTTTACATATCTGCATAGCCTCTTTGACATCGCCATCCCGTACAGCCTTCTCAATCTGCTGTACATCCGACAAAGGGATAACCACCGAACGACGCAGACTCCAGCTGCGCTCGAAAATAATGGTCAGAGACAATAACGATACCCCCAGAAGGATATACATCACGCTGCCGCCCTGTTGGATAAACTCTAACACTTGTGCCTCCATATCCGGCAGCCACTTTTATGACACCGCCAACTGTGGCGGCGTCATCAGAATAGCTGTCGGTATGGAGGCATAAGTGTTAGAGTTTATCCAACAGGGCGGCACGGTAATGTACATCCTTCTGGGGGTATCGTTATTATCTCTGACCATTATT
>JAUZQH010000114.1 GCA_030951065.1 Mariprofundus sp.
ACGAATCATGTTTATTGCCATTGCTGCCGGGCTTGTGTTGACAGCTTGTGCCAGTAATCCGAATGATCCGAACAAACATACCAAGGAAAATGCTGCTGCAGGTGCTGCACTGGGTGCACTTGCCGGCGCTGTGATCGGCTATCAGGGCGATCATTCCGGTGGTGCATTGCGCGGTGCATTGATTGGTGCTGCTGCAGGCGGGGTGCTCGGTGCAGGTACCGGTGTGTATATGGACAAGCAGCAGGCCGAGTTTAATCAGCAACTGGCTGAAGAGCGCCGTGCCAATCAGATTGAGGTCGAGCGTTTGAAAAACCAGAATCTGAAAATCACCATGAATTCGGAAGTATCATTTGCCTATAACTCTGCCCAGTTAACGCCGGCATTCCATAATACGCTGGATAAGGTGGCCGATATTCTGAATCGTTATCCGCGCAGTACGATCAAGATTATCGGTCATACCGATAGCAGTGGATCAGCCGAATACAATCAGCGGCTTTCCGAACAACGGGCGCAGGCGGTGAAATGGTATTTGTCCGATCGCGGTGTCGATTCGCGCAGAATTGTGACCGAAGGCCGTGGCGAAATGCAGCCGAGGGCAACCAATGATACGGAAGCAGGCAGGCAACTGAATCGCCGTGTCGAAATGCTGATTATTCCGGATAAGGATATTCAGTAAGCCAGTACCCACATCAAAAGCCCGGCCATGTTGCCGGGCTTTTGTTTGTCCTGAAACAGTGCATGGATGCACTTATGCTGACTTTCTTTACACTTCGCTGCCATGAGCGCTGATAAATTAAAAATCTATATCCCGGCTATGCTTCTGGCTGTACTGGGTTTCGGCATTGCCTGGCAGTTTGTGGATCCGGCGCCACCGACAACACTGGTGTTTTCAGCCGGGCAAAAGGGTGGTGCCTACTATGCCAATGCCGAGCGCTATCGGGATTATCTCAAACAGCGCGGCATTACAGTCAATATCCTGGAGTCCGCCGGTTCGCTGGAGAATGTTCAGCGCCTGGCATCAGGGGCTGCCGACATTGCATTTGTTCAGAGCGGGATTGTGACAGCCGCAGAGCATAAACTGCAATCCCTGGGCAGTATGTATTATGAACCGTTATGGATTTTTCTGCGCAGTGATCTGAACATACGCTTTCTCAGTGAGTTGAAAGGAAAGCGTATTGCCGTCGGTTTGGTCGGCAGTGGCACAAGAGCCATAGCCTTGCAGTTGCTCAAAGAGAACGGTGTTGACGAAACCGTGGCGACAATCGTCTCATCCGGTACGACAGCAGCGGGCAAGGCGCTGATGCGGTCAGAACTGGATGCTGTCTTTGTTGTTTCGGCAGCGAGCAGTCAGTCAGTACAGACATTGTTGACCAGTGATGATGTTCGATTAATGAGCATAACACGCGCCGACGCCTATACGCGCAGACTGGATGCGTTGTCATCGGTGAGCGTGCCACAAGGTGCGTTGAACCTGGCGTTGAATAAACCGGCACAGGAAAAAACACTTCTGGCCAGCACGGCCACACTGATGGTGGGTGGGGATATGCATCCTGCCTTGCAGGGTTTAATCATGCAGGCGGCGACAGCGATTCATGCCGGCAGCAGCCTGTTTTCAGGGCCGGGGGCATTCCCGTCACCCCGCCATGCAGGGGTAGCGTTGAGCAAGGAAGCCGAACGGTTTTATAAATCCGGGCCGCCGTTTTTGCAGCGTTTTCTGCCATTCTGGGCAGCTACGATGGTGGATCGGTTGAAGGTCATGCTGCTACCGTTCATCGCGCTTTTGTTGCCCTTGTTCAAGGTGATGCCACCGTTGTATCGCTGGCGTATTCGCTCACGGATTTATCGCTGGTATGAAGAGCTGGATCAGATTGATGCGGCGCTGGGCGATAGCGATAGCACAACATTGTGGGGCGATCTGAATCGTATTGAATCGGAAATCAGGAAGGTTCATGTGCCACTCTCCTATGCACAGGAATTGTATGATCTGCGTTTGCACCTGGCACTGGTGCGTGATCTTGTTGAGAAGGGAAAAACCGAAAAGGGTAAACCATGAAAACTGACATCGAATTGCTGGCACCGGCCGGCACCATTAAAAATATGCGCTATGCCTTTGCTTTCGGCGCAAACGCCGTCTATGCAGGCCAGCCGCGCTATTCACTGCGTGTACGCAATAATGATTTCCAGCTGGAAAACCTGAAAACCGGCATTGATGAGGCGCATGCACTCGGCCGAAAATTTTTTGTTGCCAGTAATCTGTTACCGCACAACAACAAGCTCAAACGCTATCTGGAGCATATGCAGCCGGTTATTGATATGCAGCCGGATGCGCTGATTATGGCCGACCCCGGTCTGATTATGATGGTGCGCGAACGCTGGCCTGAGATGCCGGTTCATCTGTCGGTACAGGCCAATACGATGAACTGGGCAGCAGTGAAATTCTGGCAGTCGGTCGGTATTTCCCGAATCATTCTGTCGCGCGAACTGTCGCTTGATGAAGTGGCCGAGATTCGCCAGCAATGCCCGGACATGGAGCTGGAAGTATTTGTACACGGTGCTTTGTGCATGGCCTATTCAGGCCGTTGTTTGTTATCCGGTTATTTCAATCATCGCGATGCCAATCAGGGCAGCTGTACCAATGCCTGCCGCTGGGAATATGGTATGGAAAAAGCCGCTGAGGATATTTCCGGCGATATTATTCCGATTGTGCCGAACCAGGTGCTCGACGGTATGAATGCACAACCGTTTGCCGATACCGGAAGTGTGGAGCGCCACCCGCTGGCCGATCAGGTCTATACACTGACCGAACCGAACCGGCCGGATGAACAGATACCGATATTCGAGGATGAGCACGGAACCTACATCATGAATTCGAAAGACTTGCGCGCCGTTCAGCATGTGGAGCGACTGGTGCAGATCGGGGTGGATTCGCTGAAAATCGAAGGGCGCACCAAATCACATTATTACGTGGCACGCACAGCGCAAACCTACCGGCAGGCCATTGATGATGCGGTGGCTGGCAAACCGTTCGATGAGTCACTGTTGTTTCAGCTCGATGCACTGGCCAACCGGGGCTACACCGATGGCTTTTTTACCCGCAAACGCTCATCGGCCACCCAGAGTTATGAGACCGGAAATTCGACGTTTGATGTACAGCGTTTTGTCGGCGAGGTGGTTGGTTACGATGCGGATAGAAAGCTGGCTGAAGTGATTGTGAAAAACAAATTCGCGATCGGGGATTCGGTTGAGCTGGTTACTCCGGGCGGCAACACCACATTCACGGTCGATGCCATCAACGATGCCCGTTACGGCAATCCGATGGAGGTCGCGCCGGGCAGCGGCCATCAGGTCAAAATCCCTGTGCCGGTCAAACCGGCCGAGCATGCGCTGTTGGCGGTGAATCTGAAGGGCTAACAGTTTTGTTTATTTTCTGCGATACTGCGCCGCCGCAGGCGTAGCACGCTGGCAAATGACTGGCAGGAAGGCATAAGAACACCATGGCAATGAAGTACATTACCGACGATATCCGCATTAGCGGCATGAGTGAAATCGCAGCACCGGAACAGGTGCATGCCGAATATCCGATCAGCGAAATGGCCGCTCGTACCACGCACGATACCCGCAATGCCATCCATGAAATCCTGCAGGGCGAAGATGATCGATTGCTGGTCATTATCGGCCCGTGTTCGATTCATAATCCCGAAGCCGGCCTTGAATATGCGCGCCATATTCAGCGTATGCGCGAGGAACTCGGCAAGGATCTGTTGCTGGTGATGCGTGTTTATTTCGAAAAGCCGCGTACAACGGTGGGCTGGAAGGGCTTGATCAACGATCCCAATCTGGATGAGAGTTTTGAAATCAATAAAGGTATCCGGCTGGCGCGCAAGCTGTTGCTGGATGTGAACGAAATGGGCGTGCCTGCAGGCACTGAATTCCTGGATCTGATTACGCCGCAATATATCGCTGATCTGGTCAGCTAGGGTGCCATTGGTGCGCGCACGACAGAATCGCAGGGGCATCGGGA
>JAUZQH010000115.1 GCA_030951065.1 Mariprofundus sp.
TTATCCGGACTGGCCTGGCATCTGGCAAACATGGCGCGCTCGAACCGTTTACATGTCTGGATTTGCCCTGACTTGCGCAGCTACCGCCAGCTGACTGAAGAAATCGCCTTTTTCCTGCAAGACCAACCCGAACTGTTATGGCGGTTTCCAGCATGGGAAGTGCTGCCTTACGACCGTGTTTCCCCATATCACGGTATTGTCGGCGAACGTTTTTCCACGTTGGGGCGACTGCTCAACACACCCGAACCGAAAGGTCTGGTATTAACTGCACTGCCGGCCTGGCTACAGCGTATTGCACCACCGGAAACAGTCGCTGCCCATGTCTGGCAACTGAAAATAAATATGCCGCTGGACATTATCGGTTTGAAAACGCGTTTAGCCGAAGCTGGTATGATGACAGCCGAACGCGTGTTGGCCCCGGGTGAATTTGCCGCTCGTGGTGGGCTGTTCGATATCTGGCCGGCTACCGAAGAAACGCCATTACGTATTGACCTGTTTGGTGACGACATTGAATCAATTCGCCGTTTTGATCCGGTAACGCAGCGTTCGGGCGAGAACCTGGATGCTTTCACCTCGGTGCCAGTACGTGAAGTGATTCTGGACAAGCCGGGGCGTGACACTTTTATTGCAGCATTTAGGGCCCGTTTTCCGCAACTGCGCACACACCCAATGCTGGCTGCAGTGCAAGCCGGACGTCCGCATCCAGGCATCGAAGCATTAATGCCGCTGACTTATACACAAACTGCACGCCTGTTCGATTATCTGCCCGAAAATTGTAATATTCATGCCGATCGTGATATCGAAACACACAGGCAAAATTTTGCCGAACAAGTCAGAGCCCAGTTTGAAATGGTGCGTGCCAGTGCTGAACCAAGCATCAGTCCGCAAGAGCTGTATGCTGTGGAAACTGCCATCAATGCAACACCTCTGCCAAAAACAGGTGCCCCTGAAGCAACGGCCGCACCGGCACTGAACGATTTCACTGATCGTACTCACCCGGTTCAGGCCATGCGCACATTACTGAAAAAGAAACTGGATGCAGACTGGAAGCTGACGCTGATCGCCCATGGTCTCGGACAGCAGGAGCGAATGATTGAAGCTTGTGCAGACATCGCCGACGTCGCAGTTTGCCCGTCACTGGTTGATTGCGCCGGTCTGCCACTAAGCTCCACCATCGGTTATCTTGATAGCGGCTTTGCCATACCGGCGCAGAAGCTGTTATTCCTGACTGGCCGCGAATTGCTCGGCCAACATCTGCCACGCAAACGCAGCCGCAATACTACCGTACTCCGTGCAGATGTTTTTACATCGCTGACTGAACTGAACCCCGGTGACCCGGTCGTGCATGAAGACCATGGCATTGGTCGCTATCAGGGGCTGGAAAGTCTTGGCGATGAAAACGAAACCGCCGATTTCATCAAAATTGAATACGCCGATAAAACCCATGTATTCATACCGGTTGAGGAATTGGCTCGATTGCACCGGTATACAGGTGATGAATCGCCAAGGCTCAACAAGCTCGGTTCCGAGAAATGGAAGAGAACCCGCGAACGAGTCAAACGCGACTTGCTTTCCATGGCACATGAACTGATTGAAGTTGAAGCTGCGCGCAGTGGAAATACACGCCCTCCCTACCCGATACAGGGCGCACTCATGCAAGCCTATGAAGAGTTCGCGGCCCGTTTCCCGTTTGAGGAAACCGATGATCAGGCAGAAAGCATTGATGCTGTTATGCGTGACCTCGCCAGTGACAAGCCGATGGACCGGGTTATCTGCGGTGATGTCGGTTTCGGCAAAACAGAAGTAGCCATGCGGGCAGCCTTTATCGTGGCCGCATCGGGCCGGCAGGTCGCTGTTCTGACGCCAACCACCGTACTGGCCAATCAGCATTATGCCAGTTTTTCCGAGCGTTTTTCCGGTACTGATCTGAATGTTGCATTGATTTCCCGTTTACAGGGTAAAAAGGACACCGACCGCATCGTTCGCGAACTGGCCGGTGGTGATACCCGCATCATCGTCGGCACCCATCGCCTGCTGTCGGAACAGTTCAAATTCGCCGATCTTGGTCTGGTCATTGTCGATGAAGAACAACGCTTTGGCGTCAAACACAAACAAAAGCTGAAAACATTACACAGCAGCGTGGACTTGCTCACCTTGACGGCCACCCCCATTCCCCGCACGTTGCACCAGACCTTGTCGGGCCTGCGCACCGTATCGATTATCAGCACACCACCGGCTGAACGGGAAGCCATACGCACCATGGTCTCCAGTTTTGACCCGCATATTGCTGCTGAAGCGATCCGTCGCGAGCTTTACCGTGGCGGCCAGATTTATTACCTGCACAATCATGTCAAAAGTATCGAACGCATTGCAGCCCGGTTGAGAGAAGACGTACCGGAAGCGGAAATCGGCATTGCCCATGGCCAGATGAGTCCCGCTGAACTGGACCGGCAAATGATGGCCTTTTACGAGGGCCGTCTGCACTTGCTTGTCTGTACCACGATTGTCGAATCAGGGCTGGATGTACCCAATGCCAATACCCTGATTGTCGAGCGTGCCGATCTGCTCGGTCTATCGCAACTGCATCAAATCAGAGGCCGGGTCGGGCGCAGCCACCGCCAGGCCTATGCTTATCTGTTCACACCCGACCCACGCGCCATGACAGCCGATGCGCGCGAACGCTTGCAGGCCATTGCCGAGCACACCGAACTCGGCGCCGGTTTTCTGCTGGCGAGGCAGGACATGGAAATTCGTGGCGCAGGTAATCTTTTGGGCGCAGAACAAAGTGGTCGCATCGAAGAAATCGGGCTGGATATGTATATGGATATGCTTGCCACTGCAGTAGCCGAAGCGCGTGGTGAACACGTCAAACCAAAACAGACTGTCGATGTACATCTGGGCATCAATGCCATCCTGCCTCCGGATTATGTTCCTCAAACAGGCGAACGCCTGAACCTGTACAGACGCATTTCACAAGCCGAAGGAGATGCACAGATTACGCTATTATTTGAGGAAATGACCGACCGCTTTGGGCATATGCCGGACGAAGCCAAATTCTGTCTGGAACAACAGCGCATCCGCTGGCGTGCCTCCGAACTCGGACTTGCTGCCATCAAGGAGGGTAATACAGGCATGCGTCTGCATTTTACTGCAGAATCCCGTATTGAGCCCGCGAAAATGCTGATGCGCGTCCAGAAAGAACCCAACCGTTTCCGACTCACTCCGGATGGTAATCTCACTTTGTTACATGCATCAGATGATAAACGCGAACAACTCAAAGCCTGTATCGCCTTCCTCGATGAATTACTCAAGGGTTGAACTGCGGAAGTAAGGGGATGCTATTAGCCATTGATGAAAACGCTGACAAATGAGGTTTTTTTTAGAACATATTTATAGCTGAATATTCCGGTTCAGTTTTCTATTGTACCTTTATGATTGAAAGATCTGTGAAATGCTTTTGCTTTTGATCCAAGCTTGGCAGCATGGCGATCATGAATTCCAGACCTACCCTCTCAAAACCCGGCCTGTTGTTTATGGACATGGATTCAACACTGATCCAGTGCGAGTGTATTGATGAAATTGCCGGGTTTCTGGGCATCAAAGCACAGATTTCCGAAATTACCGAACGTGCCATGCGCGGCGAACTGGATTTCGCCGAATCACTGACTGAACGGGTGCAGTTACTCAGTGGCCTCGATGCCAGCGTGCTGGATCAGGTCTATGATCAATGTATTGAGTTGACCGATGGTGCTGAATCACTGATCACAACCCTCAAACAACATGACTGGAAAATCGGTCTGGTTTCCGGTGGTTTTACTTATTTTACGGATAAGCTTGAACAACGGCTGGGCCTCGATTTCACCCGTTCCAATGTTCTCGATATCAGGGACGGTAAGCTCACCGGTGGTATTATTGGCGAGATTGTCGATGCTGAAACCAAACGCCATTGTCTGCTGGAGCAGGCAGAAGTTTACAGCATCCCGATCAGCCAGACTGTTGCTATTGGTGATGGCGCCAATGATTTACCGATGATTCAGGCGGCAGGCCTGGGTATTGCCTTCCATGCCAAACCCAAAGTACAGGCTGGTGCACAATTTTGCATCAACGAAGGCCCTCTCGATCAAGCACTGGACTTTCTGTGCTGACCTGACCCACCCTCCAAGCAGGGGTTTCCTTTCAACGCAAACAGCTTATCCGCACTTTTTATTTGTCGGATTGGAAACCTGAAGATGTATGAGATCCATCACAATATGGCTTCATATTCGATGCGCCACAGCGGCACATTGCGACTCCGGAATTAACGCAAACCTCGTGGCCGGAAGCATCGAGCAATGTAAACGTTCCCTGGACCATGAGCGGCCCATCGGCAATACTATTAATCGCCAGCTTGCCACTTCCATCAGTTTGTTTTGACGGCACCCTCACAGCAACACGACCCGCATCACGGAAACCGCTTTCCCGATGACTGTTATCGCAGTAAGGCATCAAACGTGATGCGCCGCAACGACAGAAAGCAGCACGATAGCCTCGCTCCGGATCACCGTTGACCGTCATATTTGCATGCACATACAATGGACCATCCGTCACCACTTGCACTGTATTACGATCCGGCGGCATATCCATCGGCTGGTTTGTTGCCTTGCGGACGCACCGCAGTGCCCCTGTCGGACACTGAGCACAAACACGCGCAACATCCGCAGCAGGTGCTGCATCCGGTTTTACCCAGCGTCCACTGCGCTTGGTACTAAATACGTCCGGAAGGTCGCGGGTGCAATCACCGGCATGAATGCAACGGGAAAGGTCGAATTCAACAATAATCTCCTCTCCTTCGTAATGATGAATCCGACTCATGAAAAGCCCCCCATTGCATTTTTTCCGCATCACAACTAGCCGGGCTGAGCATATCAGCCGACGAAGGATTTTTAACCTGTTTGTTCATCTTCGGAGTGTGATCGTCCCCCTTATTTTTTATTCACATTTGCCATACAGGTGTCATCTGCCTGCCAACACCATGTCATAATCTATGTCCACCATGCGGAAAATTTTCACAAGGAGGTCAATATGATCATCGAACAAACGATTACATCATATCTGGAAGCAACTGAACAAAAATTCGGCTCATCAGCCCGCGCAAAAACAGTACTGAAACACCGTGGGGGTCGAACCTTCTTTTTAAAAAAACATAATACTGAACATGGGCAAACCATCAATATTGGCGATTTAAAGCTGATGATTCGTCATCTGAAAACTGTTTAATTTAAACAGTCGGGATATCCGACCAATACAGAAGATACTATTTTCAACATCATGCTGAATCACTGCATGGAAGCAGTGATCCGGCATTGCCCTGCATTAAGCGAAAAATACCTGGTTAAACCGAAGCCACCAACATGTCATTGGCGCAACTCTTCAGGCAGAATGAAGGTTACATTTTCTTCTTTGACAGTGAGCGTGCCAATATTCGAAAAGCCATGTTCACTGAGCCAGGCTACAACCTGTTTAACCAGCCCTTCGGGCGCTGAAGCACCTGCTGTGATACCCACTTTTGTATCCGCTGAAAACCAGTTGATATCAATATCATCCGGACCATCTATCAAATACGCATAACTTCCTGCACGTTCAGCCACCTCACGCAGGCGGTTGGAGTTGGATGAATTTTTCGAACCGATCACCAGGACCACATCGCAACGCTGCGCCAGCGCCTTGACCGCTTCCTGTCGGTTGCTGGTGGCATAACAGATATCCTCACGTTTCGGTCCGATAATATTAGGGAATCTCGCCTTCAACGCATCCAGTACCTCGCGTGTATCATCCACGCTCAGGGTCGTTTGCGTTACAAATGCCAGTTTTTCGGGGTCGTTCACTTGCAAGCCAGCCACATCCTCCGGTTCGGAAATCAGCAACACCGCCCCTTCCGGCGCCTGCCCCATCGTGCCCTCGACTTCCGGATGCCCGGCATGGCCGATTAATACGACCTGTAGCCCATTGGCATAATGACGCAGTAACTCCAAGTGTACCTTGGTGACCAGCGGACAGGTCGCATCGATAATATGCAAATCGCGCCTGGCCCCTGCCTCGCGCACAGCCTTGCTGACACCATGGGCGGAAAAAATCAGCAACGCGCCATCAGGCGCATCATCTACTTCATCAATAAATACCGCACCCTTGGCACGCAGATTCTCGACAACAAAACGATTGTGTACAATTTCATGACGCACATAGACCGGCGCGCCATAGACCTGCAAGGCCCGCTCAACAATTTCAATAGCCCGATCCACACCGGCACAAAACCCACGCGGCTCGGCCAGCAAAACCGACTTCGGCTGGATAGTGATGGTGCTGGTTTCTTGCTGCATTCAGTGGCCCCTTGCGTTACGGTTTCGCGCAACGATAACCTGAGTCATCAAAAAAATCATTGCGAGGAAACTGTCATGGCAGATTATAACATCAATCCCGGCGACGCTGCACCGGCGGATATCGAACTGGACACATGGCCTGAAGGCCGCCTGAAGCTGGCCGACCTGAAAGGCCAATGGATCATTCTCTATTTCTATCCCAAGGACAGCACTCCGGGATGCACGACCGAATCCTGCGAATTCCGCGATGCACTGCCCGATTTTACAGCTGCCAACGCCGCTGTGATCGGTGTAAGTCGCGATTCGGTGAAATCGCATGCCCGCTTCACCGAAAAACAGGGCCTGAACTTTCCACTCATGGCAGATACCGAAGAAGCCCTGTGCAAGGCCTTTGACGTATTGCAACTCAAAAAGAATTACGGCAGGGAATATCTTGGCGTCGAACGCTCCACCTTCATTATCAACCCGGAAGGCGATATCGCCTTTGCATGGCGCAAGGTCCGCGTCAAAGATCACGTCGAAACCGTCCTCAACACGCTGAAGGAGCTCCAGTCATAACTTGTAGTTCAAGGCTATAGATATGTTGAATGGTAAAAGAATCCTCATTGGCATCGGCGGCGGAATCGCCGTCTACAAGGTGGCCGAACTGGCACGCATGCTGAGCAAGGCCGGTGCGGATGTGCATTGCGTGATGACCAGGTCCGCCTGCGAATTTGTCGCCCCACTCACCTTTGAAGCGCTTACCGGCAATCAGGTATTTACTGAGTTATTTGATCTGACATCCGAACGTGAGATGGGGCATATCGCGCTGGCGCGTCAAGCTGATGCGTTGATTATCGCGCCAGCCACAGCCAGCCTGCTGGCACGAATAGCGCACGGCATCGCCGATGACTTGCTAACCACGATCATGCAGGTCTGCGACAAACCGGTATTACTGGCTCCGGCCATGAATACCTCGATGTGGGAATCCGAGGCCACCCGGCGCAATATGACAACGCTGAAGCAGCGCGGCATGCAAACCGTAGGCCCGGCCAAAGGCGAACTGGCCTGCGGTGAACAGGGTCCGGGCAGACTGGCCGAAATTCATGCCATTTACTCGGCACTGTTACCGCTAATCACAGCGCAGAAGTTTCACGGTCAGCGCTGGGTGATCAACGCCGGCCCGACTGTTGAATCGTGGGATACTGTACGAATTCTGAGCAACCGGGCCAGCGGCAAGCTGGGAGCAATGCTGGCCGACCTGGCTGCTATCAGGGGGGCGAATGTCTCTTTTATCGCCGGGCCAGGCACACCGGGTACACATCCACTGGTGAAACGCCTTGATGTCGAATCGGCCAAAGATATGCTTGCTGTATGTGAACGGGAGGCTGCCGGGGCGGAGATATTTATCGGCACGGCCGCTGTCAGTGATTTCCGCTTCGCCGACCCTCACGATGGCAAATTGAAGCGCGGCAACACATCCACCATGCACATTGAACTGGCGGCCAATCCGGACATTATCGCCCATGTTGCAACCATGAATGCCAGGCCCGGGAAGGTCATCGCTTTTGCAGCTGAGAGTTCGAATCACCTCGAACATGCCAAAGCAAAACTGCTGCGAAAACAAGTGGATGCCATCGTTGCCAATGACGTTTCAAATATGGGCAGTGACAGCGCCAGCGGCTGGTGGATCTGCTGTAATGAAGAACAGCTTATGAAGACTGGTACCAAGCTGGAATTTGCTGAACAGGTTATCAATCACATTATGGAGATGCATACATGAGTCATCACAACCCTGCCGTCCACATACAAAAACTACCGCATGGTGAAGGCATTGATCTCCCTTTTTATGCGACTACACATGCCGCCGGTGCAGATTTACGCGCTGCTGTGGATGACGATGTCATTATCGAGCCGGGCAGCCATGCTCTGATCAAGACCGGCTTCGCCATGGCGTTACCGGATAATTATGAAGCACAAATTAGACCTCGTTCAGGTCTCGCTCTGAAACACGGCATCACCGTGCTTAACTCACCCGGCACGATCGACGCCGATTATCGTGGCGAAGTTGGCGTCATTCTGATCAATCACGGTAGCGAAGCGTTTACAGTTCAACGCGGTGACCGTATCGCCCAAATGATTATCGCACCCTTCGTGCAGGCAGATTTCCAGCAAGTCGATGCATTGTCAGCAACCAAACGTGGCGATGGTGGATTTGGCTCTTCCGGCAAACGATAACAGGAAAAGTAATCATAATTTCTATATCAGTATTTTTTTCAGCAGTACAAAACTTTGCATGTGGCAAACATTCTGCTGTAATTGCTAGTGAATATGTTACTGCGCTTTGCAGGGAGATCATCATGAAGCATTTGATATGGCTAATTTCGGGGCTCATGCTGAGTGCGTCGCCCCTGCTAGCTGCTCCTGATGCTGATAACACAGATATGCCTGATGCACTGAAACATATGGTCAAAGCTCCGGAAATTGATTTTGCAAACCTTCGTGATCCGTTCGCCTCTTATCTTGCCCGTGTTGCAGCAAGCCATCAGGCCTCACTACTGGAAAAGAAAAGGATCATGGCTAACCGCAAACGGGAACCGCTGGAAAGTTTTGATCTCGACGTACTCAGGCTTGTGGCTATTTTCAGCATGGGTGGCGAACGCGTAGCCATGATCGAAGATGCTTCAAAAAAAGGATATGTTGTACGAAAGGGAAATTATGTGGGCAAAAATAACGGGAAAATTGAAAAAATAGATGATAACACCGTATACCTTACCGAGCAGATACTGAATCCTGCCGGTGACATTGTGAACCATCAGGTCACCCTGACCATGAAAGAAGTCAACGAATAAAACCTTGTCCACTTCCATGACCGCCGCCGAAATCCGGCGTTTTTTTGAACACCTGCAGGACGCCAACCCGGAACCCGTCACCGAACTGAATTACAGTAATGAATTCGAACTGTTGGCCGCTGTCATGCTATCCGCTCAGTCTACCGACATAGGGGTCAACAAGGCCACGGCCAGACTCTGGCCTGTTGCCAACACGCCTGAGGCAATCCTTGAGCTGGGCGAGGAAAAGCTGAAAACCTACATCTCCTCGCTCGGGCTCTATAACAGCAAGGCGAAACACCTTATCGGTACTTGTGAAATGCTGGTAAGCAAACATGGTGGTGCAGTGCCCAATACGCGAAAAGCACTGGAAGCACTGCCCGGTGTGGGTCGAAAAACAGCCAATGTCGTACTTAACGTCCTGTTTGGAGAACCGACCATGGCCGTGGATACGCACATTTTCCGCCTCGGCAATCGCACAGGTCTGGCACCGGGTAAAACACCTCTGGATGTAGAAAAAAGATTATTAAAAGTCATCCCACAGGAATTCATACAGCATGCCCATCACTGGCTGATTCTGCATGGCCGTTATATCTGCACAGCACGCAACCCCAAATGCCACCAGTGCCCTGTCGCAACTGAATGCCACTGGCCGGAAAAAACCAGCGCCACAGGATAATTTTCACTACAGAGAACGTAACTAAGGCCTGTTCACATAACTAGCGGTAAACATGCAAGAAAGCACTGTACCAGGGGGTACAGGAAGCGGATGCATAAAAGTTTCTATATCGGATACTTTCTCTGTTCACAACAACACATTGGTGCGTGATTGAAAATCACAGAAGCTGTAGTCTGGGCGGCATGCGAATTATTGATTCATGGCAGGAAGCTGCAGAAATATCAGAACTCAAGGGTGGTGCCATCACGGTTGGCAATTTTGATGGCGTCCATATGGGCCATGAGCAGGTTCTGGCTGAAACACACGGTCATGCCCAGGCCGTGGGCGGTCCAACCATTGTGGTGACTTTCGAACCACATCCACGGGCCGTTCTGTTCCCTGAAGAAGCACCGCGCCGTCTCTGTCATGTTCAGGAAAAAATGCAATACCTGGAAGCAGCCGGTGTTGATGCGGTCCTGCTACTGGAATTCAATCTGGAGTTAGCCAGCTGGCCGGCTGAAAAATTTTCATGTTTATTGCATGACACCTTTGCTTTCAAACATATCCACGTCGGCTACGATTTTGCCTTCGGCCATGATCGTGAGGGTCATGTTGACGACCTGCGCATGCTGGGCGATGCCAGAGGCTTCACTGTCACGGAGGCTGCTGCCTTTGAAATGATGGGCGCCGTGGTTTCATCTTCCCGTATACGTTCGGCAGTTGAAGCTGCCGATTTCAGGTTGGCCGCCGCACTACTGGGCCGGGATTACTCGATTGCCGGCAAGGTACTGCATGGTGAAAAACGTGGCCGCCAGATGAATTTTCCGACGGCCAACATCGACGTGGCCGATCTGGCCCATCCGCCTGTCGGAATCTACGCCGTACGCGCCAGGTCCGAAACCGGAACATGGAATGGTGCGGCATATCTGGGCTACCGCCCCACCTTCAACGGCCGTACCCTGCTACTGGAAACGCATCTGCTGGATGATAGCCCTGATGTCTATGATCAGTGCCTGAATGTCGCGTTTGTCCAACGCATTCGGGAAGACCGCAAATTCACCGGCCATGATGATCTGGCCGAACAGATTGCCCGGGACTGCCAGGCAGCCAGAGAAATTCTCTCCTGATATATGGATACTACCGGGTTTCCGGCATGGCTCTGCATAGGGAGATGCTGATTAAAGGCATCCTGCCTGTAATCAGTCCGCAAATGCAAAAATGCGATTTTGTATTTGCTTACAAATCAAGCACTTGCGTGTTTGATTTGGCAGCCCGTCCGTGGGCTGCACGGAAGCACTGATTAAATCAGCGCTTCCATAGCTGCAAATGCATGATCCGGGTTGAATGTATAGCGTTATTTACCCTTGAAATCAGGGGGCTGTCGGATTGATGAGAACTCAACCGGAGATTGCGGTTCGGTATTCACATGAAGCTTGAAAATATCAGGGCGTGCATAATGACCTGCAACATCCAGTGCGCGCTTGGCGGTGCGGGCGAGATGAAGATCAATGTCATGCACCAATATACCGGTCTCCTGGTGAAGCGGCCCTGCCACCACCTTTCCGCCCGGTTCAATGACCACTGAATCACCCGGATTGATCCATTCATCCTGATCCGGGTACAAGGAGGCTTTTTGTGGAAAGTCTTCAGAAATATCACTGGTTTTCAGGATATTTCCGCTACCCACCACCCAGCAGCGACCTTCGCGGGCAATATATCGCAACGTTTCCAGCCAATCGTCACCACTGTCATATGTCGGCGCAATATAGATTTCCACGCCCT
>JAUZQH010000116.1 GCA_030951065.1 Mariprofundus sp.
GACTGCTACGTCGCAGCCCGACTCCACTGACTGATTGCATCATCGGCCATCGACAGTCCGGCATGATAGCCGAGCAATACCTGCTGTTGATCGCTTGCGAAACGGCCCATGCGGAAATGCGCCGGCGGGCATATATCGACAATCTCAATGCCCGGCGGCGGTCGGGCAATGATTCGGTTGACCTGCCGATGCCGTTCCACGCGCTGCTGCATGGCATGAACCAGCAGCGGATAATCCCGAAGCTGCCAGCGAATATAGCGATGCCCCCAGCTGTCTTTCCTGATAAATGCTGCAGGCCGGGAACGCACCACCATCAACCGCGTTGCTCCCCGCCTGATCATTTCAGCCACCGGCACCGCATCAGACATGCCACCATCCACACTGGCTCGGCCATTCAACACTGGAAATTTGCGATAAATCAACGGTAGCGCCATCGAAGCCTTCAACGCATCCAGCAACATGGATGCATTCGTTTCGAAGTAGTTTGGCTTGCCGTTTTCGACATCCGTCGTACAAACCAGAAATGGTTTTTTATTCCGAAAAATAGCGGCCAAATCGATTTTCTCGGCCATGATTGCAGCCATCAGCATATCCAGATCCAGCAGATGGCCGCCGCGCAAAAAACGAATCGGGCTGATAAAATCTTTGCGCCCGGCAAGCTGAATAAAAAACTGTAAACTCCTGCTCTGCTCACCGGCCAGAAACATGGCCAGATTGCTGGCACCGGCAGATACGCCGATATAGCAGTCAAAGGGATTAAAATCCCGCTGCAAAAAACCATCCAACAGACCGGCAGAAAACACACTGCGCATAGCACCGCCTTCAATAATCAGTGCACAGGTCATGGTTGGCATGCAGTTCGCGGGACGTGTGCACGCGAAATTATCCGCCAGCCTCGCGATCTATCAGCCACTCGCTGTTTTCCACGCGTGCAACGGGCAAGTATTCTCCATGACGGATGCGGGAAATGGCTTCGGCTTTGCCCTTTCCGACCGCCATAATCAGGCATCGGCGTGCTGCATTGAGTACGGCATAGCCCATGCTGACCCGCTCAGGCGGTGCTTTGGGAGCATTGTAAACCGGAATCGCCAAACGCTGATCGTCCAGCGCGGGATTGCCGGGAAACAGACTGGCCGTATGACCATCCTCCCCCATACCCAGTAAAACCATATCCATTGCCGGCGCATCAGCCAATAACGCGCTGTAACGTTCAGCCGCAATCTCCGGCCCCAGTTCGGCGACAATACGATTAATCTGGACCGGTGGTATTGGCACATGATTCAACAGCGCTTCATCTGCCATCAAATCATTGCGTTCGGCATCGCCAACCGGCAGGCAACGCTCATCTCCAAACCATATATGTACATTCGGCCAGTCGATATCGGCATCGCGCAGCAATTCATAACAACGCTTCGGCGTTGTACCACCAGCCAGAACCCAGTGAAATACACCGCGCGCAGAAATTGCTGCTGCCGCCGATTCTGCCACGGCATTGGCGGCGTACTGCGCAACAGCTTCTGCATCAGCGCATGGATGAATCATCATCCTGTCAGCCACGCTATCAGTCATCTGCAGCTTTAATTGCGTGACCACCAAAGCCGGCGCGTTGTGCATTCACGATTTTTCCGGCAAACGCATCCTTCTGGCGACTGCGGAAACGCATCTGCAAGGCCAGCGTCATCACCGGTGTCGGTATGCCCAGATCAATCGCTTCAGTGGCCGTCCAGCGTCCTTCACCGGAATCATCCATCCAGTCGGACAGAGAGGACAAATCACCATCCTGCTCCAGTGCGTCTCCGGTCAGATCCAGCAACCATGAACTGATCACGGAACCATGCTGCCAGACACGTGAAATCTGATGCATATCCAGATCAAATTCCTCTTTGGCCTTCATCAGCTCGAAACCTTCACCAAAAGCCTGCATCATGCCGTATTCCATGCCGTTATGAACCATCTTGACGAAGTGTCCGGAACCGATCGGCCCCATATGCCCCCAGCCCTTGCCTTCATTCGAAGCCAGCGTGGTCAGGGCTGGTGCAATCAGATCAATGGCTGCTTTTTCGCCACCGATCATCAGTGAGTATCCGTTCTGCAAACCCCACACGCCGCCGGACGTGCCGCAATCGGCAAACAGCACACCCTTTTCGGCCAGTTCAGCGCCACGGCGCTGACCTTCTTTATAATTGGAATTACCGCCATCAATAATCAGATCGCCGGCTTCGACGCCGGCCTCCAGCAATCCGGCAATCGTACCATCGACAAACTGATGCGGTACCATCACCCAGATCACGCGCGGGGCGGGTAGCTGGGCAATCACATCGGCCAGGCTGTCTGCCGCCTGCACATGCTGAAATTCATCAGCCAGAGCCTTGCCCGGTGCCGCATCCACATCATAGGCCACCACTTCATGCTCGCCGCCCTGCATCAAGCGCTTTACCATATTGCCGCCCATGCGACCCAATCCAATCATTGCCAGTTTCATATTCCTCTCTCCTTTTTTATAATCAAAATCTTGCACCGCAGAGTACGCAGAGTTTCGCAGAGTAAAGACAAAGCTATCGGAAGGTCATGCAGTATATCTTACTGACAGATAGCTGATACTACCTCACTGATTTTATTGTCTTACTCTGCGTTCATCCGTGTTTTCTGCCTTTAACTTCCTCTACATCACCTGTGATGGGTAGGATGACCAAATGCCGTGGGCGCATGGATGCGCAGGAACGGCCGGTGAATGCTTTTCGTTTCCAGGTTTAATCCAAATCATCCGATGCCAGCCATTCCTGGGCATCGACGATGACATTATAGCGTTCGCGGGCCGTTTGCATGAGGCGACCGGCAAACTGAGGCCTGTCCATCAGTACTTTGCAGAAATCGCGCTTCTCCATGATATACAGGGCGCAGTAGGTCACCGCGCGCACCGATGCACGGCGTTTCTTGGTCACCAGCAAGCTTAATTCGCCAAACACCTGCCCATCGCTCAGGGTAGTGACGACATCACCTTCCTGATCAATAATGTCCACGCTGCCCATCTCAATAATGAACAGCTCGCGCCCTTCATCACCGAATCTGGCGATTTCATCGCCGGCATTGAACACGGCCGGTTTCAGCATCATGGCGAAAGCGTGCAGCATGGTTTTGCCGCTGCCCTCAAACATCGGCACACGCTCCAGCGCCTGTTGCGGCGTGCGCGCCAGCCAGCGCCGGTGATCGGGTGCGAGCAGATTAAAGGCCGCCTTCGGCCCCCATGAGCCGAACGGATAATTGGGGAAATCGCGCGCCTTCTCACTGCCCCACACATCCAGGATAGGCTGCACGATACTCCAGGCTGTTTCCACCAGATCGGAGCGCGAAAACAGCGATGGATCGCCGTGCATGCAATCATACAACATGGTTTCATAGCCGGTGCCCGGATGCGTGATAAATGCCTCGTCATATTCGAAATTCATATTGACCTTACGCATATGCATCGACGGCCCCGGTCGTTTGGCCAGAAAGCGAATCTCGATACCCTCATTGGGCTGGATGCGGAAAATAAGCTGATTGGCTTCCAGCTGGCCGGAAGCCGGTGTACCCTTGAAGGTAAATTCCGGTGCACGGCGAAACTGCACGACAATCTCGGTGGATTTGGTTCTCAGCGCCTTGCCCGAACGCAGAAAGATCGGCACCCCGTGCCAGCGCCAGTTATCAATGCGTAATTTCACCGCTGCATAGGTTTCGGTATTGGAATGCGGGTCAACCGCATGTTCCTGCCGATATGCCTTGGCTGGTGAGCCATCGACATTGACACCTTCATCATACTGACCGCGCACAGCATTATAACGCACCTCTTCCGGCTTCATAATCCGCACGGCACTGAGCAGTTTGAACTTTTCATTGCGAATGGCTTCGGCCTCGAACGAGGTTGGCGGTTCCATGCACAAATATGCCATCATCTGAAACAAATGATTCTGAATCATATCGCGAATCACGCCGGACTGATCATAATAACCGCCCCGCCACTCCACACCCACCTGCTCGGTAGCGGTAATCTGGATGTGATCGATATGGGTACGATTCCACAGCGGCTCGAACATGCCGTTGGCAAACCGGAAGGCGAGCAGATTCTGCACCGTTTCCTTGCCCAGATAATGGTCGATGCGATAGACCTGATCTTCGCGCCAGTAAGAAAGAATTTCCCGGTTCAGCTTACGCGCTGATGCCAGGTCAGTGCCAAACGGCTTTTCAACGATGATTCGTCGCCAGCTACCCTTGCCATCATTGAGTCCGACCTGTTCCAGCCCTGTAGAAATCATGCTGAATACGGAGGGCGGCGTAGCCATATAAAACAGAATATTACCACCGGTATCATGACGCCCGTCCAGCGCCTGAAGGAATTTCTTTAACTGCTGGAATGCATGCTCATTATCAAAGCGGCCTTTCAGATAATGAATCCGGTCGCAGAATTCCGCCCAGGCCATATCATCAAACTGCTCCTGACGTGAAAAAACATGCACATCTTCTGTCATTCTGGCCCGGAACGTCTGGGTACTGTATTCATCCATGGCCATGCCGAGAATGGCAAAGGAATCCGGCAACAGGTTATCGCAATAGAGATTAAACAGGGAGGGGATCAACAAGCGCTTGGTCAAATCACCCGAGGCGCCGAATATCACCATCACGCATGGATCGGGGGAATCCGCATCCAGATTCATGGCGGCCAAAAAATCCGGTGAGACTTCCTGTCTGCTTTGATTACTCATGATTTATACATCCAGTAAGACGGATTACTCCGCAGCATTGCGTCAGAAAAAACGATTCGTAAACCTACTCCTGTGCCACATCCGTTCCAACAATCAATGCATGAAATATTCGGTTTACCCTCGTCATCCGTTCAACAAGACGCTGCGGCGAATCGACTGCGGCATGGCGACGCATGGTCTCCCACTCGATTGCCGCCGGATCATTCGGCAATTTTCCGATGGAACTCCATAACTCCACGCGCAGTACATTCTCCATCTGACGATAGTTCAGATAGGTTTCAGCCAGAAAGCCGGCATATTGATGCCAGCCATCTGGCGCGCTTTTCGGTAGTTGGTGCAGAATATCAATCGTCCTTCTTGCCTTGATAGCAAAAGCGAGCCGCGCGAATTGAGCCATAAACTCGATATCCACCATGCCGCCTGCATCCTGTTTCAGATTGATGATCGCATCGGATTTGCTGCCTAGGTGATTGAGCATCTTGTGACGCATCGTCAGCACGTCAGCGGCCAAGGCCGCATGATCGCGTTTTTGATTCAGCACGTTTTGAACCACCTCATCGACGCGTTTTCTATCTTCCACCTGACCGGCTACGGAACGCGCCCGACATAGCGCCTGATGTTCCCAGGTTTGGGCTTCATGCAATTGATAATCCCGAAAACCGGTTATACCGGTCACCAGCACGCCGGAACTGCCTGACGGGCGCAAACGCGCATCAAACTCAAACCCCGCTCCGAACGGCGGGTTACCGGTCAGATACTGAATCATACGCCGTCCAAGACGCTGGGCATGTTCACCCATGCTCCGTTTCCCCAATATCTCACGCGGAT
>JAUZQH010000117.1 GCA_030951065.1 Mariprofundus sp.
ACATGGAAAACTACCTATCCGTCGCCTAAAGGCGAGGGGTTTACGGATCCCCTATCGGGGACTCTAAAACTGCAGTCAGCCAAGCTGGAGGACATCTTAAACATCGGCGTTCTCAACAAAACCATGATCAATCTGCTGCAAGACCCCCTCACCCATCTCCCCAACTGGCAGCAGCTGCAAAAGGATCTAAAAAGCCACCCCCCTGCAAAATTCGCCCTGCTCAATATCCGGAGTTTTAGCGACTACAACCTGACTTTTGGCCTGCCAATGGGGGACAAGATTCTGTTGGTAACAGGGCAGGTTCTCGCCTCACTGGAAAGCAAAATTGAGCGGGCATATCATCTCTATGCCGATATTTTCGCACTGTTTCTGCCCAAAGACCAAACCGTAGACTATCTGCAACTGGTGCAGACCATTCAGGATCAACTCAATGCCCAAACCTCCCAAGACTTCCACATTGAACTATACCTAAGCTACTGCGAACACTGCCATGACCCCCTCCCAAAAGCCCAATATGGCTTGATTGAGGCAAAAAAATTACAACAGACAGCTGTAGATAGCAGCACCATTAGCCAGGGATTGATGGCCACCGTTCAAAAACACCTCTCTTGGAAACAAAAGGTAGAGATGGCAATGAATGACGCGCGAATGATTGCCGTCTATCAGCCGTTGCTGAACCTTCGCAGTAACAAGGTAGATAAATATGAGTGCCTGATGAGAATAGAGAATGAGGACAGCAGCCTGGCTTCACCGGCAGAGTTTATGCCGGTACTGGAGAAAATGTTTCTCTACCATGAAGGCACGGCCCGGATGTTGCAGTTTGCTTTTCACACCTTCTCCCAGCGACCAGAGCAGTTTTCGATCAACCTCTCCCACTCTGATATTAAAAACCCGAACCTGCTACCCATGCTCGAACGTCTGGCCAATACCTACCCGGGCACAGCACAAAAGTGTGTGGTTGAGTTTTTGGAGACCGAGGAATTGATTGAATCCAAAAGTTTCTCCACCTTTTTGCAGCAGTGCAAAACCCTGAACATTCAAACCGCCATTGATGACTTTGGCACCGGCTACTCCAACTTTAAATATCTGTTCTCCCTGCCCATTGATTTCATTAAACTGGACGGCAGCCTCACCCAAAATATGCACGACCCGAAAATCTACACCCTGTGCAAACACACCACCAAAATGGCTCACGAGATGGGCATGCAAGTGGTAGCGGAGTTTGTGAGCAGCGGGGAGATTTTAGACAAGGTGCGAAGTCTGGAGATTGACTACGCCCAAGGCTATCAGATAGGAAAACCAGAAAAAATGCTGCTTATGCCCCAAATATTCAGCTAAGAGCAATCTGTGGGGGAATGGGATCAGATACTTTCTTGAAATCGCCTGTCAGAAAACCCCGAAGTTCCGGGAACATTATAGAATTCAAATCCCGATGGAAACACCTGCCAATTCTGCCTTGGAAAGCACAAGCTTTTCGCCGTCGACCAACGTATGAAGCGGGATTTACAACCCGCGTGGTTAGGGAAGCGCTGATTAAATCAGTGCTTCCGTGCAGCCCACGGACGGGCTGCCAAATCCAACACGTAAGTGATTGATTTGTAAGCAAATACAAAATCGCATTTTTGCATTTGCGGACTGATTACAGGCAGGATGCCTTTAATCAGCATCTCCTTAAACATCCAGCAGGTCTGCCTGCACATCAAGTAGATATGGGATAAAAGTATTATTTCCGGATTAGGATTTCGATACAGGTCAAACTGAGCCATCATAATTGCCGGACTGCATCGCTGAACACGCCCTGCTTTTCAATGCCCTCAAAGTTCCGGGGACGGTGTATTCAATTCCACGGGTTGATCACCTCCAATCCGGGAAAGATAAAATCCTGCTCATTGGGGGTCACCATGCGCAGGCCGTGCTGCAAAGCTGTGGCCGCTAACAGGCTATCGACCGCTGGGATCGGGCGGCCAGCCTCCGCGAGCATGCGCCCCCACTGTTCGGCAACAGCCTCATCAACTGAAAGCACGCGATCCTCAAACCAGTCCGGCAGCGTATGCTCCAGCCAGACCCGCAGTTTCTCTTTCCTCCTGCTGTCGGAAACTGATTCGACACCCTTCCGAATCTCGCCAAGGGTAAATACACTGATATGCAAGCTGTCATCCGGAACCTGATCAAACCATGCAACAACTGCCGGATCGGGTTTTGCACGCACCAATTCCGACAGCACGTTGGTATCAAGCAGATAACTCACAGGGAGATATCCCGAGTCAACGAATCAGAACGCTCTATCGTCAACGCCTCATCCACCAGTGGCGAAGATCGCATCAGATCGACAAAACGTGGTCGCTGCCGCTTCATCGCCTCAAATTCTTCAACAGAAACCACGATTGCCGAAGGCTTGCCACGCACAGTCACCTGCTGCGGCCCTTCATCATGTGCCGATTTGATGAGTTCGCTCAAACGGGCTTTCGCATCCTGTAATTGCCACTGTCCCATAACGGCCTCCTGCATTCAAAAGAACCTAGTCAGACTAGTCTGTTTGAACCAACGTTGTCAATACCGAAAAGTCAAGTCGGAGAGTCGAATAATCACGAACTCAGACTCAGACACAAAAAAAGCGACCCATACGGGTCGCTTTTGAGGATAAGTCCGAAGACTCAATCCATATATTACTTCTGATAGTATTACTTCTGGTTCTTTTCAAATTCCTGCATCCAGGCAACCAGCGCATCGACGCCCTCTTCCGGCATGGCATTGTAGATGCTGGCGCGCATACCGCCGACAGAACGATGGCCCTTCAGGGTGATCAGTCCGCGCTCAGCTGCACCGGCGAGGAAAGCAGCATCCAGATCGGCATCAGCCAGTGTGAACGGTATATTCATCCAGGAGCGGCCATTTCTGGCGACAGGACTGCCGTAAAAATCGCTGTTATCGATCACGGCATACAGCTTGTCGGCCTTGCGTTTGTTAATCTCACCCATGGCTTCCAGCCCGCCCTGATCCCTGATCCACTCGAAGACGAGCCCGGCCATATACCAGCTGTAGGTTGCCGGTGTGTTATACATGGAATCCGCGTTGGCATGGGTTTCGTAATTGAACATGGCCGGAGTCTGCGCCGAGGCATTGCCCAGCAAGTCGTCACGGATAATCACAATAGTTAAACCTGCAGGGCCGATATTCTTCTGGGCTCCGGCATAGATCAGGGCAAACCTGGATACATCAATCGGACGTGACAAAATGGTGGAAGACATGTCTGCAACCAGCGGCACATCACCTGTTTCCGGAATATAATCGAACTCCACACCGCCGATGGTCTCGTTCGGCGTATAGTGCACGTAGGCCGCATCGGGATTCAGATTCAGTTCAGCCTGCGTCGGCACGGTGGTAAAACCGTTATCCGAGGTATCTGCAGCGATATTCACGGTGCAAAAACGTTTGGCCTCGGCACTCGCCTTCTTCGACCACATGCCGGTATTGAGATAATCAGCGCTGTCCTTGTCGCCCAGCAGATTCAGCGGAACCATGGCAAACTGGGACGAGGCACCGCCCTGAAGAAAAAGCACCTTGTAATTATCGGGGATACTCATCACTTCACGCAGATCCTTCTCCGCTTTTGCAGCTATGGACATATACTCTTTGCCGCGATGGCTCATTTCCATAACCGACATCCCGGAGCCATGCCACTCCAGCATCTCCTGCTGCGCGCGCTCGATTACGGCTGTCGGCAACATTGCCGGGCCTGCACTGAAATTAAACTTTCTTGCCATGGTTATAATCCTTTTTTTCCGGGTATGTTTTTTAGGGGGTGGCATGTTCTGCTTCCTTCCACCGTCAGTCAACGCGGGGAAGATAGCCCGACAATGAAAACTCCTCAATGGGCGAAAAAGAAACAGCCTCTGCGTATAACGGGGCTTTCATTTTTCATGCACAGGCTGCATGGAAACACTATATGAATCAGTGTTTCCTTAAGAGTGTGTGATTTATTACCATCCCGGCAAAAATCAGCGTCTCCCTAAACAACACCCTGGCTGCTCAGATATTCCTCGTAGGTACCGTGGTAATCCACAATACCGTCTGCCGTCAATTCGATAATGCGCGTGGCAATGGAGGCAACAAACTCACGATCGTGGCTGACAAAAATCAACGTGCCCGGATAATGTTCCAGCGCAGTATTCAGGGATTCAATGAACTCCATGTCCATGTGGTTGGTCGGCTCATCCAGCAACAGTACATTGGGATTCCGGAACATGAATTTCCCGAACAGCATACGCCCCTGTTCACCGCCGGACAGGGCTTTGACCGATTTTTTGATTTCATTCTGGGAAAACAGCATCCGCCCCAGATTGCCGCGCACTTCCTGTTC